>JBOHII010000318.1:0-7235 GCA_050725955.1 Pseudolabrys sp.
GCATTCGATGAGCCGTGGAAGCGCGCGCTCGAAGGCACGGTGGGCGGTCATTGGGGCCTGCTCGACGACACAACGCGCGCTCCGAAGTTCGTCTGGGGTGAAGCGGTCGCCAATCATCCACTGTGGCGCTGGCAGGCGGCGGGCGGAATTCTGTTCGCGCTCGGAATATTCGGCGCGGGTTTTGCCGCGAGACGCAACGCCGAGCCGAGCGTGCGTTGGCTGGCGGTGACGGCGAACGCCATTGCCGGCGGCACGCTCATCGGCTGGAGCATCGCCAATGTGCCAATCGAGTCCGTCGGCCTCGGCGGCTGGCTGCGCTCGATCGCATACGCCGCGGTCGCATTTCTCACTCCACCTGTATTGAGCGCGGCGGTAATGCGCGGCGTGCCGCTTCCGCGTTTTTCGCGCCTGCTCGGTCCGGCCGCCGAACGCGTGCGCGATCCGCTGACATTGGCCGTGGGCGCGCTCATGATCGCCACCACGCTGCTGGCGATAATGGCCGCGCTCGGCCTCGTGTTCGACCCGCGCTACCGGGACTTTCCATTTGCCCCGCTGACCGCGGCAATCGTGCCGCTCTTTGTGCACAGCGCGTCGATGCCGCGGCCGATCGGACGCCACGGCGTCTCCGAATGGGTCGCCGCCGGCGTGCTCGGACTGTCGGTGCCCTATATCGCGCTCAATGAAAGCTTCGCGAACTGGCAGTCGCTCTGGCTGTGCGCTGCGTTGGTTGCGCTCGCGTTCAGTCTGTTTCGGCTGCGCGACGTGCAAAGCTGAGGACCAGCAGTCCGCAGGCGAGCGCCGATAAGGCGATGTTGTAGAGCACGATGCCGAAGCAGGCGATGGCCAGCGCCACCGCGAAGAGGACCAGCGACGGCCGACATAGATTGAGGGCGGCGACCGCAAGGGCGACGGCGCCGAACACGGAATGCTCGAACAGGGCGACCACAATGCGGCGGGTGAAGCACAGCCAGGTGTCGAGCCCGGCGGCGCAGGCGAGGCTGACCGTCGACTGTTCGATGGCGAGATAGCGGATATAGAGCGCATAGCCGAGCGAGCAGAAGCCGACGATAAGCAGGTAATTGGTGGCGCGCGCGCTCGGCAGGAACAGTTTCATGGCGGCGGTTTCCGGTCGACGCGCGCAGTATGCCGGCGGGCCGGCATGGCTACAATCAATGCTCGGCCAGATGCGCGCCGTTAAAGCGAGCCGGCCGGCAGCCGGCGCGGGTCAGCGAGAAGTGGGTGCATAGCTGCGCTGCCGCCGAGACCGTCGGCAGCGGCCCCGCCAACAGACGATAATCGACGCCGGACGGACGCCGCGATCGCGTCGCGATGACCGGGTGCAGCCCCACCAACAGCGGCCCGTAGCTGGCCTTCATCGCCGCCCAATGAACGCGTAGTGCTTCGACGCTGGTGGCGCCGCCGAGATCGATGCCGATCTCCAGCTTGGGCGGGGGCGGCGGTGCGGCCGCGGTTTCGTTCGGCGGGATCGCCGCGACACGCACCGGCGGCAATGGAATTGGTTCCGGCAAGGGTTGCGCGAGTTGCTGCGTCGGCTCGGGCGCCGGGGCCGCAACTTCGGGGCTTGCCGGCATCGGCAACGGCTTGAGTGCGGGCAATGGTGGCGGCGACGGGGCCTGCTCGGCCGCACTGACCGCTGGCGTGATGGCGGGTGCGCTCGGCACCGGCGGTGGGTTATCGACGGCCGCAACGTGCGAGGTCGCCGGCGGTGCTCCCGCATTTTCAGTCTGCTGCTTGATCGAGCCGGTCACGTCCTCAAGATTGCGCTCAAGCGTGGCGATGCGGGCGGTGAGCCGCTCCCGGTCGGCGGCGAGTTCGCGCACCTGCGCGGCGAGGCGCCGGGTTTCCGCCTCGGTCTCGGCCGCGCGCGGAATTTGAGCCACCGCCCGCACCGGCTCGCCGATATAGGCGAGCGCAAGTTGCAGCCGCTTTCCGCCGGCTTCGGTTTGGCTGGTCATCGCCAGCGCGGCGAGCGCGACGGTTGCCGCGCTGCCCCAGCCGAACAGCCGCCAGAACGGGCGCGGCCGGCGAATGGGTTTGCCGATATTCGGCAAATCGGGTCGCGGCGGCGCGCTCTTGTTCGCCATGGGCAGCCTCTCGATCGGGCGAATCACGTCGTTGAAAACGTTAGCAGAATCCGGCAAAGCACGCTTTCATTGCGAGGCGCGAACAGGTAAGCAGCACAGCGCGCGGGCGACAGGCTTGCGCGATTCTCAGGCAACGCCGCAAGGACGGAATTTCCGTGAGCGGAAAACAGACGAAACGGCGAACATGCCTTGCGATCGTGCTGGCGGCCGGCGAGGGCACCCGCATGCGTTCCACGCGGGCGAAGGCGCTGCACGAAATCGGCGGCCGTTCGCTGCTCGCGCATGTGCTGGCCGCGGCGATTGAGGCGGGCAGCAACGAGATCGCCGTGGTGGTCGGGCCCGATCATGCGGTCGTTGCCGCCGAGGCGCGCGCGGTCGCGCCCAAGGCGATGATATTCGAGCAGAAGCAAAGGCGCGGCACCG
Organism: Pseudolabrys sp.; assembly: GCA_050725955.1. Classification (GTDB taxonomy): domain Bacteria; phylum Pseudomonadota; class Alphaproteobacteria; order Rhizobiales; family Xanthobacteraceae; genus Pseudolabrys. The sequence continues at coordinate 2,529 of JBOHII010000318.1, forward strand.
CCGATGCAGTATTGGCGGCGCGCGCGGCGCTGCGCCGCAAGCCGGACGATGTTCTGGTGATGTTTTCCGACACACCGCTGCTGCGGCCGGAAACGCTGCGTCAATTGCGCGGCGCGTTGGCGCAAGGCGCTGCGGTGGCGGTGCTCGGTTTCAAAACCGCCAATCCCGCCGGCTATGGGCGGTTGCTGACGCGCGGCGACGATCTCATCGCAATCCGCGAGGAGCGCGACGCGAGCGGCGCGGAGCGAAGGATCAACTTCTGCAATGGCGGGCTGATGGCGCTTGCCGGAAAAACCGCGCTCGCCATTCTCGAACGCATCAAGAATGAAAACGCCAAGGGCGAATACTATCTGACCGACGCGGTCGCCATCGCCCGCGATATGGGTTTGAAGGCGCTCGCGATCGAAACCGGGGAGGACGACATGCGCGGGATCAACACCAAGGCGCAGCTCGCCGAAGCGGAAGCGGTCCTGCAAAAGCGACTGCGTGGCGCGGCGCTCGATGCCGGCGTCACGATGATAGCGCCGGACACCGTGTTCCTGTCGGCCGACACCAAATTCGGCAAGGACGTGACCGTTGAGCCGAATGTGGTGTTCGGACCCGGCGTCACGGTTGCCGACGGCGCCACCATCCGCGCCTTTTCGCATCTGGAGGGCGCCCATGTCGGCAAAGGCGCCCGCGTCGGCCCGTTCGCGCGCTTGCGGCCCGGCGCCGATCTGGGGCCGGACGTGCATATCGGCAATTTCGTCGAGGTGAAGGAGGCCAAGATCGAGGCCGGCGCCAAGGCCAATCACCTGGCCTATATCGGCGATGCGCGGGTTGGGGCTGGCGCCAATATCGGGGCCGGCACCATTACCTGCAATTATGACGGTGCGGCCAAGCACCGCACGGATATCGGCAAGAGGGCCTTTATTGGCTCGAATTCGGCGCTGGTAGCGCCGGTCAAGATCGGCGACGACGCCTATATCGGCTCGGGGTCCATAGTAACCAAGAATGTGCCGGCGGGCGCCTTGGCGCTTAACCGCGGCGAGCAGATGATTAAGCAAGGTTGGGCTAAGCGCTTGCGGCAGCTCAAAGCCTTGGGCAAAACAGGGGCCAAAACGCCCACGAAATGAGCCGAGGAACCGCGTTCGCCAATGCCGCTCCGCCGATGTTATCTGGCGAAATGCGTTTTGATTTCCATATGCTTGCCGCTACCGGCTAAAGCGAGCCTATAGCAGGGGACCGTCCTTAAGGATGTGCGGGATCGTCGGAATCATCGGCCGCCAACCGGTTGCCGGCCATTTGGTCGAGGCGCACAAGCGCCTCGAATACCGCGGCTACGACTCCGCCGGCGTCGCCACCCTCAACCACGGCGCGTTGGCGCGGCGGCGCGCCGAGGGCAAGCTCGCCGCGCTCGAAAAACGCCTGGCGCGCGAGCCGCTTGCCGGCAATATCGGCATCGGCCATACGCGCTGGGCCACCCACGGCAAGCCGACCGAGAGCAACGCGCATCCGCATGCCACAGACCGGGTGGCGGTCGCCCATAACGGCATTATCGAGAACTTCCGCGAGCTGCGCGACCGGCTGTCCAGGAACGGCTCGAAATTCAACAGCGAGACCGACACGGAGGTGGTGGCCCATCTGGTCACCGACGAGATGCAGAAGGGCAAGCCGCCGGTCGAGGCGGTCGCCGCCGCGCTCAAACAGTTGCGCGGGGCTTTTGCGCTCGCCTTCCTGTTTGCCGGCGAAGACGACCTGATGATCGGCGCGCGCAAAGGCTCGCCGCTTGCCATCGGTTTTGGCGACGGCGAAATGTATCTCGGCTCGGATGCGATCGCGCTCGCCCCGTTCACCGACAGCATCAGCTATCTCGAAGACGGCGACTGGGCGGTGATGACCCACAAGGGCGTCGAAATTCATGACGAGCATGGCCACAAGGTCGAGCGCGCGGTGATCAAGTCGACGGCCTCCGCGCAACTGGTCGACAAGGGCAACCACAAGCACTTCATGGCCAAGGAAATCCACGAGCAGCCGGAAGTGGTCGGCCACACGCTCGCCCATTACATCGACATGACCACCGAAAAGGTTGTGCTGCCTGGAAAATTGCCGTTCGATTGGAAGCAACTCAAACGCCTGTCGCTGTCCGCTTGTGGCACCGCCTACTACGCCGGGCTAGTGGCGAAATACTGGTTCGAGCGCTTCTCCAAGCTGCCGGTGGAGATCGATATCGCGTCCGAATTCCGCTACCGCGAGGCGCCGCTTGAAAAAGGCGACCTCGCCATCTTCATTTCGCAGTCTGGCGAGACCGCCGACACGCTGGCGACGTTGCGCTATGCCAAGCAGCACAAACAACATGTTCTGTCGGTGGTGAACGTGCCGACCTCGACCATCGCGCGCGAAAGCGACGTGGTGATGCCGACGCTGGCCGGGCCGGAAATCGGCGTCGCCTCGACCAAGGCCTTCACCTGCCAGCTTGCCGTGTTGGCCTGTCTGGCTATTGCCGCGGGGCGCGCGCGCGGCGAATTATCGGAAACGGACGAGCGGAAACTGGTGCGCGCGCTGATCGAGGTGCCGCGTCACATGGCGCAAGCGCTGGCGCTCGAGCCGCAGATCGAGCGGCTCGCCGCCAATCTCGCCAAGGTCCACGATGCACTCTATCTCGGCCGCGGCACCAGCTTCCCGATCGCGCTGGAAGGCGCGCTGAAGATGAAGGAAATCTCCTATATCCACGCCGAGGGCTATGCCGCCGGCGAGCTAAAGCACGGCCCGATCGCGCTGATCGACGAGAGCATGCCGGTGATCGTGATCGCGCCTTTCGACCGGGTGTTCGAGAAAACGGTGTCGAACATGGAAGAAGTCGCCGCGCGCGGCGGCAAAATCGTTCTGATTACCGACGCGAAGGGGGCCAAGGAAGCGCCGGTCGATTCGATGGAAATCATCGTGCTGCCGGACATGGCCGCGACCGTGACGCCCTTGGTCTATGCCGTTCCGGTGCAGCTGTTGGCCTATCACACCGCCGTCGCCATCGGCACCGACGTCGACCAGCCGCGCAACCTCGCGAAATCGGTGACGGTGGAATAGACTATCGCCATGGCCGAGATCGATCAGCAACCGGGCGAGGCGCCTGCCGCCGGCGTGGCGGCGGCCTCGCATACGAGTGTCGCCGGCCGCGTGCGCAATTATTTCCTCACCGGCCTCGTCGTGGCCGGTCCCCTGGCGGTCACCGTCTGGCTGATCTGGTCCATCGTCAACTGGGTCGACGATCTGGTGCGTCCGCTGATCCCGCCGGTGTACCGGCCGGAAACCTATCTGCCCTGGCCGCTCCCCGGCACCGGCCTGGTACTCGCGTTCGTGGTGCTCACGCTGCTCGGCTTCCTTACCGCCAATTTGGTCGGGCGCACGATGGTCGGCTGGGGCGAAAGCCTGCTCAACCGCATGCCGATCGTGCGGCCGATCTACAACACCATGAAGCAGATATTCGAGGCGCTGTTCTCCAAGAGCGGGTCGAGTTTCCGCCAGGTGGCGCTGGTGGAATTTCCGGCGCCCGGCATGTGGTCGCTGGTGTTCCTGTCGCAGCCGCCGAGCACGGACATTGGCAAGAAGCTGCCGCAAGGCGATCATATTTCGGCGTTCATGCCCTGCACGCCCAACCCGACCACAGGATTTTTCTTTTATGTGCTGCGCAAGGACCTCATCGTGCTCGACATCTCGGTGGAGAACGCAATGACGCTGCTGATCTCGGCCGGCATGGTGCAGCCGGACGCCGAGGCGCAGAAGAAGCTCGCCGCGCTCGCGGCCAGCGCGAAAGCGGCGCAGACGGCTCGCAAAACCGAAGCCGTTGAATAGGCCGCCGCCCGCCTTTCGCGGCATCGTGGCGCTTGCTAGCTTGCCTTTCGAAAAGGGGGGCGCCAATGCAATTTCAAGAAGCAATCCGATCCGACTTTCGCAACTATGCCGTTTTTGCCGGCCGAGCCGCGCGTTCGGAATATTGGTATTGGGTACTGTTCGCATTGCTTATCGCAGCGGGGGCGGGGATTCTCGACCGCGGCATCTTTCCGGAGGCGGAACCGGGCCCGATCGGCTCACTCACCTCGCTGGCTTTGCTTTTACCGGGCATAGCGGTGGCGGTCCGCCGCCTGCACGATCTCGACCGCACCGGCTGGTGGGCGCTGATCGCATTAACCGGGATCGGCATCCTGCTGCTGATCGTCTGGTTCTGTCTCAAAGGTACGACGGGCGCCAACCGCTTCGGTAGCGATCCGTTGGGCGGCTAGCCGGTCAACCCGCCCGGATCAGTTTGATCGCCTCGTCTTTGCCAAACAGATAGAGCAGTTGGCGCAGCGCGGCGCCACGCGGCGTGGTCAACGCCGCATCGCGCGACAGTATCAGTGCGGCGTCGTCGCGCGCCGCGCCGAGATATTTTCCATGCGTCTCGATGCGCGCGATCTGGAATCCGGGCAGGCCACTCTGCCTTGTGCCGAGCAGGTCGCCTTCGCCGCGCAGGCGCAGATCTTCCTCGGCGATGCGGAAGCCGTCTTCCGTGTCGCGCAGGATCGCGAGCCGCGCCTTGGCGCTTTCGCCGAGCGGCGCCTTGTAAAGCAGCAGGCAGGTTGAGTGGCCGCTCCCGCGCCCGATGCGGCCGCGCAATTGGTGCAGTTGTGCGAGCCCAAAGCGTTCGGCGTGCTCGACCACCATGATTGTCGCCTCCGGCACGTCGACGCCGAC
>JBOHII010000319.1:0-6550 GCA_050725955.1 Pseudolabrys sp.
GACCACTACGGCGCCGATGCGCTGCGCTTCACGTTGGCGCGCGCCGCCGCGCAGGGGCATGACATCCGGCTTGGTCCGCAGGACGTCGAGAACAACCGCAATTTCGCGACCAAGCTGTGGAACGCCGCGCGCTTTGCCGAGATGAATGGCTGCGAACTAGTCACAAACTTCAATCCAGCAACCGCGAAGGAAGCTATAAATCTTTGGATCGCGCATGAGGAATCGGCCGCGGCGCAAGACATGACTGCGGCGCTCATCGAATATAGATTCAACGATGCAGCTGCGATTGCGTACCGCTTTGTCTGGAACGTTTACTGCGACTGGTATCTTGAGTTGGCAAAGCCGATCCTGCTTGGACCCGACGGGGATATTAAAAGCGAGACGCAGGCGATGGTCGCTTGGGCGCGTGATGAAATTCTTAAGTTGCTACATCCGTTCATGCCGTTTGTGACCGAAGAATTGTGGACAGTCACGAGTGGTTCAAAACATAAGAGGTTGCTTGCGCTGACCGAATGGCCCTCGGGTCGGGGACATTGGAATCCTAAGGCGGAGGCCGAGGTCGGTTGGGTTATCGATGTCATTACCGCCATCCGTTCAATTCGGGCGGAGATGAACGTGAATGTGCCGCTGCCCCTTGTTCTAGCCGGTGTGGCCGATCAAACTTGGGATAGGTCTCAGCGTTGGCTTGAATTCATAAAGCGGATGGCGAGAGTTTCGGACGTCACCCGGGCGGCTATGTTTAAGCCGGGCACGATCCAACTTCTTGTGCGCGGCGAGACCGTAGGCTTGGCCGTCGCTGGTCTGATCGATCTTGCCGCCGAACGCGCGCGTCTCATGAAGGAAATGCAGAAGGCCGACGCTGACATCGCCCGCGTCGATGCCAAGCTGAACAATCCGAAATTTATGGAGCGCGCGCCGGAAGACGTGGTCGAGGAGGAGAAGGAAAAGCGCGAAGAGGCGCTGGCACGCAAAGCGAAAATCGCGGAGGCGCTGGAGCGGCTCAAGGGCGCGACATGATCGACCCCAACAACCGCCCGGGCGGGCCGAATCTGATACTCACCGCCAAGAGCGCCAACAAAATCCAGTTCTTCGATGCCGCCACCCTTGCGCTCACCGGCGAGATCGACATGCCGGGCTCTACCCATGAAATGATCCGCTCGCCGGATGGCAAGAAAATCTACGCCTCGGTCTATGGCGGCGGCATCTTCGGACAAAACAAAACCCCCGACCGCCACATCGCGGTGATCGATCTCGCGGCCCAGTCGCTCGAGCGCACCATCGACGTCGGCGACAATCTTGCACCGCATTCGGTGATGATGGATGGGAGCGGCACGCTATGGTCGACCGCTGAGCTCGGCAGCGCCGTGCTGGCGATCGATCCGCAGACGGACAAAGTTGAGGGCATCGCGCTCGGCGGCTCGCCGCATTGGATCGCGGTCAGTCACGCGGCCGGCAAATTGTTTGCCTCGTTCAAGACCAAGGAGGCGGTGGCGGCGATTGACCTCAACGCGCGCCGCATCATCGGCAACATCGCCATCCCACATGGCGCCGAAGGCATTGCCGTTACGCCTGACGGCGAGACGCTTTTTGTCTGCGCGCACTGGAAAGGCGTTGTGCACGTGTTCGACACGCGCACGCACAAGCTTCGGCAGACCGTCGCCATCGCCGGCGCGCCGGGTGAGGCCAATCAGCTTCGCCGCGTGCGGGTGTCGCCTGACGGCCGGTACATCTGCGCGGCCTCGCATGTCGACGATTTCGTCGCGGTCTATGAGGCCGGTGGCATGCGGCAGATCGGCGGCTTTGCCACGCCGAAGGCGCCCATGGGCTTCGGATTCGCCGCCGACGGGCGCCACGCTTTTCTGTGCTGCCACGATGCCGCCATCGCGCTTGAGTTCGAATTGTCGAGCGGCCGCGTCACCCGGAAATTCGAGACCGCCGCCGGCTGCGAGTTCGTTATTTGTTACTGAGCGGAAACGGCTTGCTCAAAAACCGCGAGCCCTTCAGGCCGAAGCGCCAGGGATTGTCCACCGCCTTGCTGATGCCGATGCGCACGCCCACGGCGATTTCCGGTGTTTCTGTCCGCGCCCGCAGTTCGAACGGCGTCCGGTCGAGAGGCAGGCCGTTGTGGCGGTGGGTGACGCCCAGCGCTTCGCATAATTTACCGGGGCCGGAACAAAGCAGGCGCTCATCCCTCAGGCCGCGCCGGCGCCGCATGGCGGCCAGGTCCTCGGTCGGCTCCAGCGCCCGGATCAGCACGGCGCTGGCGCTTCCCGCCGCCTCGCAGACGAAATTGAGGCACCAGTGGATGCCGTAGGATCGGTAGACATAGGCAAAGCCCGGCGGCCCGAACATGACGGCATTGCGCTCGGTCGGCCCCCGGTAGCTGTGCGCCGCCGGTTCGGTGTGGTGATAGGCCTCGACCTCAACGATCCGCCCGCCGGCCCCCTTAACTAAGAGGGTGGCCCCTATTAGCTCCGGGGCGACGATCAGGACCGGCCGGTCGAAGAAACTTCGCCTTAGCTTGGCAGGAAGGGACATTCGGGGCACTGGCTGTGGCCTCGCTGCAACACGTTTAGAACATTTAAGGATTGCCTAGCCATGATCCCCGCAGTGCCGCGATTTGGCCATACCCTTCCACGACATGAAGGGAGCCGGACAAGGCGCAAGCCATTGTGTGGCTTTAAGGTTTTGCCGCCGGGGCAGGAGCCCTCGGAGTAACTGGCCGGGCCGACCGGCGACGGCACAGGGGCGGGGGCCCAGAAGACGGATATGGACGCCAAAACCAATTTGAAAGCTAAGTTGCCAAGTAGGCACGCTACCGAAGGTCCGGATCGTGCGCCGCATCGCTCCTTTTATTACGCAATGGGGCTTTCCGCCGAGCAGATTCACGCGCCTTTCGTCGGTGTTGCCACCTGCTGGAACGAAGCCGCGCCCTGCAACATCTCGTTGATGCGGCAGGCGCAGGCGGTCAAGAGGGGCGTTGCCGCGGTCGGCGCCACCCCGCGCGAGTTCTGCACCATCACCGTTACCGACGGCATCGCCATGGGCCATGCCGGCATGAAAGCCTCGCTGCCCTCGCGCGAGGTGATCGCCGATAGCGTGGAACTCACCGTGCGCGGCCACGCCTATGACGCGCTGCTCGGGGTCGCCGGCTGCGACAAGTCGCAGCCCGGCATGATGATGGCGATGTGCCGGCTCAACGTGCCGTCGATCTACATCTATGGCGGCTCGATCCTGCCCGGAAAATTCAAGGGCAAGGACGTCACGGTGCAGGACGTCTACGAAGCGGTCGGCCGGCATTCGGTCGGCCAGATGTCCGACGAAGATTTGTTGACGCTGGAAGAAAACGCCTGTCCTTCGGCCGGCGCCTGCGGCGCACAATTCACCGCCAACACCATGGCGACCGTATCGGAAGCCATCGGCCTGGCGCTGCCTTATTCGGCCGGTGCGCCGGCGCCCTACGAAATCCGTGACAAGCTCTGCACGCTGTCGGGCGAGATGATCATGGATCTGATCGTCAAGAACATCCGCCCACGCGACATCGTCACCCGCAAAGCGCTGGAGAACGCCGCAGCAGTGGTGGCCGCCACCGGCGGTTCCACCAATGCCGCGTTGCATCTGCCGGCGATCGCGCATGAATGCGGCATCGAGTTCACGCTGTTCGACGTCGCCGACATCTTCAAAAAGACACCGTATATCGCGGATTTGAAACCAAGCGGTCGTTATGTCGCCAAGGATATGTTCGAGGCTGGCGGGGTGCCACTGCTGATGAAGACGCTGCTCGATCACGGCTACATGCACGGCGACTGCTTGACCGTCACCGGCCGCACCATCGCCGAGAACTTGAAAAGCGTAAAATGGAACCCGGACCAGGATGTCGTGCGGCCGGCCGATAGGCCGCTGCTGCCGACCGGCGGCGTGGTGGGCCTGAAAGGCAATCTCGCGCCGGAAGGCGCCATCGTGAAGGTCGCCGGCATGGCCGGAGTGAAATTCACCGGTCCGGCGCGCTGCTTCGACACCGAGGAAGCCTGTTTCGACGCCGTGAAGAACAAAAAATACAAAGAAGGCGACGTTCTGGTTATCCGCTACGAGGGGCCGAAGGGCGGTCCCGGCATGCGTGAAATGCTCTCCACCACAGCCGCGCTCTACGGCCAGGGCATGGGCGACAAGGTCGCGCTGATCACCGACGGGCGCTTCTCCGGCGCAACGCGCGGTTTCTGCGTCGGCCACGTCGGACCGGAAGCGGCGGTCGGCGGACCTATCGGCCTGCTGCGCGACGGCGACATCATCGAACTCGACGCCGACAAGGGGACCCTCAACGTCAAGCTGCCGGATGATGAACTCGCCAAGCGCAAGGCGGCGTGGAAACCGCGCGAGAGCGAATACGGCTCGGGCTATTTGTGGAAATACACTCAGCAGGTGGGACCGGCGGTCAATGGCGCGGTCACCCATCCCGGCGGGGCGTACGAGAAGGCGTGCTATGCGGATAGCTGAACTCCTGTTGCGTTTTGTGGTGATCGGCGCCGGCTTTGCCGCCGCGCCCGCCATAACGCCCGCATTGGCGTTTGACGGCAGCAAAACCGAGGGCGCGATGGCGGCCGCGCCGCCGCTGACGGCCATGGAGGCGTTCCGCGCCGGCGCGCATTGGCTCAAGGCCGGCGAGCGGGTCAAGGCCGTCCACTCGCTCGAATACGCCGCCGAAAAAGGCCATGCGCTGGCGCAGTGGAAACTCGGGCGTATGTATGCCGAAGGCGACGGCGTGACGCAGGACGATCTCAAGGCGTTCCAGTATTTCCGCGGCATCGCCGACAGCCACGCCGAGGACAACCCGGACATTCCGCAGTCGCGCTTCGTCGCCAACGCCTTCGTCGCGCTCGGCCACTATTATCTCGACGGCATTCCGAAGACGCCAATCAAACGCGACCCCGACCGCGCGCGCGAAATGTTCGCCTATGCCGCGTCGTATTTCCACGACTCTGAAGCGCAATATTATCTGGCGCGCCTTTATCTCGACGGCGTCGGTGCTCCGCATGACCCGCGCCAAGCGGCGCGCTGGTTTGGCCTGTCGGCGCAGAAGGGCCAGTGCCAGGCGCAGGCGATGCTCGGCGCCATGCTGTTTGCCGGCGACCACGTACCGCGCCAGGCGGCGCGCGGGCTGATGTGGCTGACGCTTGCCAAGGACAGTGCCAAAGTCGGCGTCGGTGCCGATCAGGCCTGGATCAACCGGCTCTATGACAGCGCCTTCCGCCAGGCGACCGAAGACGAACGCGCGCTGGCGCTGGTCTATCTCCGGCGATGGCTAGAGACGCGGCGGGAATAGCGTCGCGACGGCGGTCCTGCGCGCCAACCAAAGGCGCACACCTTCTCGGGACGGCGCCCGGGCCAACCGTCCAACGGAAAACAACAAATGCGCCGTCACCTTCCGCCTTTTCGCGCCGACCATGTCGGCTCGTTGTTGCGGACGCCGCCGCTCAAACAGGCGCGCAGCCGGCACGCCGCGGGACAAATATCGGCCGCCGAACTCAAGGCGGCCGAGGGCGCCGAGATCAAGAAGATCATCGCCAAGCAGGAGGAAGTCGGCCTCTCCGGCATTACCGACGGTGAATTCCGCCGGGCCTATTGGCATTTCGATTTTCTGCGCGGCCTCGATGGCGTGGAGATGGTTGAAGTCGCGCATGGCATCAAGTTTGCCGGCGTGCAGTCGAAAGCGGAGGCGCCGTTCGTGAAGGGCAAGCTCGCATCGCGCCACCATCCGCAGATCGCGCATTTCGAGTTTCTCAAGTCCAATAGCAAGCGCACACCAAAAATGACGATTCCGAGCCCGTCGATGCTGCACTATCGCGGCGGGCGCAAGATGATCGACCGCGCGGCCTATCCGACAATGGAAGAGTTTTATCGCGATCTCGGACAGGCCTATAAGCACGCGCTGCAAGGTTTCTATGCCGCCGGCTGCCGTTATTTGCAGATCGACGATTGCAGTTTCGCTTACTTGTGCGATCCGGAGCAGCGCCGAATGCTGGCCGAGCGCGGCGACGATCCCGACAAGCAGGGCTCAATCTATGCCGGCATGATCAATGCCATGTTGGACGGCCGTCCGAAGGACCTGGTCGTCACCACCCATGTGTGCCGCGGCAATTTCCGCTCGACCTTCATCGCCTCTGGCGGCTACGAGCCGATTGCCGATCTTTTGTTCAATGGCGTCGATGTCGACGGCTACTTCCTCGAATGGGATAGCGAGCGCGCCGGCGGTTTCGAGCCGCTGCGATATCTGCCCAAGGGCAAGACGGTCGTGCTCGGCCTCGTCACTTCGAAAACCGGGGCGTTAGAAGATAAGGACACGCTCAAGCGTCGCGTCGCGGAAGCGGCGAAATACGCGCCGCTCGATCAGCTTTGTCTTTCGCCGCAATGCGGCTTCGCCTCCACCGAGGAAGGCAACGTCCTGGCGGAGGACGAGCAGTGGGCCAAGCTGCGGCTTGTCGTCGAAGTCGCCGACGAAGTGTGGGGGCGCTGAGCGCGCGGCTCAGCGCACCGCGATATCCAGGTCCACATA
>JBOHII010000320.1:0-3793 GCA_050725955.1 Pseudolabrys sp.
GTTCCCGCCGCAACTGGCAGACGATCTTGCGACCTTCGGCGCGCGCAGCTGGTCGGACGTGCAAGGCATCCTGGCGGCTTAGGAGAAATGTTTCCATGAAAGCTGCCGATATGTTCAGCCTCAAAGACCGCGTGGCGCTGGTGACGGGCGCCTCCAGCGGGCTGGGCCGGCAATTCGCCAAGGCGCTGGCCGACAACGGCGCCGCGGTGGCGCTGGTGGCACGGCGCGCCGAGCGGCTCAAGGCGCTAAAAGCCGACATCGAAGGCAGAGGCGGCAAGGCAGTCGCGATCGAGGCCGACGTCACCGACCGCGCCGCAATGAGCGGCGCCTTCGACGCCGCCGAAAAGGCTTTCGGCACCGTCACCATCCTGGTCAACAATGCCGGCATCGCGCAATAATCGCGCCGCGCGGTCGAGGTGACGGAGGAAGAATGGCGCAAGGTGCTTGGCGTCGATCTCGATGCGCTGTTCTTCAACGCGCAGGAGGCCGCGCGCCGCATGCTGGCGGCAAAGAAACCGGGCGCCATCGTCAACATCGCCTCGGTGCTTGGCTTCGGCGTGGCGAAGGGCGTCATCGCCTATGCCACCGCCAAGGCCGCGGTGGTGCAGGTGACCAAGGCGCTCGCCGTCGAACTCGCCTTTCGCGGCGTGCGCGTCAATGCGATTGCGCCCGGCTGGTTCGTCACCGAGATCAACGACCAATATCTCGCCGGCGAGACCGGCGAGGCGTTGAAGCGCCAGATTCCGATGGGCCGCTTCGGCAAGGACGGCGATCTCGACGGCGCGCTGCTGCTGCTCGTCTCCGAGGCCGGCAGCTACATCACTGGCGCCACCATCGTCGCCGACGGCGGCCAAGTGGTGATGATTTCGGGATAAAGGAAACGCATCATGGACTTCACGCTGTCTCCCGAGATCGAAGCCATCCGCCTTTGCGTGCGCGATTTCATCGAGAAGGAAGTGCTGCCGCTCGAAGCCGATCCGAAGAATTTTTCCGAGCACGAGAATATTCCCGAGGCGCGGCTCGCGACGGTGCGCGAGAAGGCGAAGAAAGCCGGCCTGTGGGCACCGCAATCGCCGAAGGAATACGGCGGCATGGAATTGCCCATTGTCGCCTGGGCCGCGATCTACGAGGAGGCCGCGCGTTCGCTGTTCGGGCCGCTCGCCATGAACTGCATGGCGCCCGATGACGGCAACATGAACCTCTTGCGGCTGGTCGGTACGCGCGAGCAGAAGGACTGGTTCTTGCGCCCGCTAGTCGACGGCAAAGTGCGCTCGGCCTTCGCCATGACTGAGCCGGCCCCGGGCGGCGGTTCCGATCCTTCGATGATCCGCACGAAAGCCGAGAAGAAGGGTGGCAAATACGTCATCACCGGCCGCAAATGGTTCATCACCGGCGCCGACGGCGCCGCGCATTTCATCCTGATCGCGCGCACAAGCGACGACAGGCGGCGCGGCCTCACCGCGTTTCTCTTTCACAAGGACCAGCCCGGTTGGCGGATCAAGCGCCGCATCGAAATCATGGGGCCGGAGGAGCATGGCGGCCATTGCGAGTTGGAATTCGACGGTCTCGAGGTGGGGCAAGAAAACGTGCTGATGGGCGAGGGCGACGGCCTGAAAGTAACCCAGATCAGGCTGGGTCCGGCGCGGCTCACCCATTGCATGCGCTGGACCGGCTGGGCCAAACGCTGTCTCGAGATCGCCCAAGCCTATGTCGCCGAGCGCGAAGGCTTCGGCGTCAAGCTCGGCGACCGCGAAAGCGTGCAGATCAAGCTGGGCGAGGTGGCGCAGCAGATTCAGATCGGCCGCTTGCTCACCATGCACGCGGCCTGGATGCTCGACCAGGGCGGGCGGGCGCGCAAGGAAGTCTCGATGGCCAAGGTGCAGGTCGCCGACACGCTGCATAAGGCGGCCGACGTGGCGATCCAGTTGCAGGGCGCGCGCGGTTATTCAAAGGACACGCCGGTAGAATGGATCTACCGTGCGGCGCGCGCGGCGCGGCTGGTGGACGGCGCCAGCGAGGTGCACATGATGGTGCTCGCCCGCTTCATGCGCGAGCAAGGCCGCGATTTCTGGCAATGGGGCCCGGGCGAAGGCCGTCGCAACGAACGCTAGTTTTGGTAGCCCTTGTCGACGCCATCGAGCATCCGCAGATAAGCTGCCCAGTCGGCGGTGCCGCGGCCTGAGTCGTGATGCTCGTATTGCTCGGCGGTCTTGGCGCAGACTTCCGGCGTAACCTCGATCAACTCGCTGCCGGTCGCTTCCAGCTTCAATTGGATGTCGGCTGCGAGCAGCAGCGTCTTCATCAGCACGAAAGCCTCGCGCGCGGTCTTGCCGACCGTGAGCAGGCCGTGATTGTGCATGATCATGGCGCGGTTCTGCCCGAGGTCCTTGTTGATGCGGGCACGCTCGTCGAAATCCTCGGTAATGCCCTCATAGGCGTGATAGCCGATGCGCTTGTAAAAGCGGATCGCCTGCTGCGACACCATACGCAGGCCGTGCTTGAGGGCGGCGAGCGCCATGCCGTCCTCGGTGTGCACATGCACCGCACAATTGACGTCCGGCCGCGCGCTCAACACGCCGCCGTGCAGTGTGAAACCCGGCCGGTTGACGCCCGCCTTTTCGTCCAGGTCCTGGTCCATGTTGACTTTCACCAGGTTGGACGCGGTTACCTCGGTATAGAGCAGCTCATGGCGTTTCATGAGGAAATTGCGCGGCTCGCCCGGAACTCGCATGGAGGAATGGTTGTAGATCACGTCGTCCCAGCCGTAATGGGCCAGCAGCCGGTAAACGGCGGCGAGATCGACGCGCGCCTGCCATTCATCCTGTGAAATTCCCGCCGGGGTTCCTGCGCCGATCTTGGCATGGGTGTTCATTGGGGCTTCCTCCAATTTGCGCGGAGCCTATCATAGTGTCCGCGCTTGGCCAGTTCGCGTCGCGCTATTATAGAGAAGCTTGATATGACCAAGCCAATCCAGATCCGCATGGGCGGCTACGGACCGCCCACCACCGGCTTCAGCAAATCGCTGCAATTCATCGGTTATAAACTACAGGCCGAATTCGGCGACCACGTCGACGTCAAATACGTCTGGAACATCATGGATCTCGGCTACAAGGCCGAGGACATTCTCTGGCTGGTCAAGCATGGTCTGCTCACGCTCGGCTACCAGTCGTCCAGCTATTTGACCGATCGCGTGCCGGAACTGGGTTTCGTCGACCTGCCGTTCCTGTTCGCCCAGAATCGGCAGGCTCGCGCCGCCATGGACGGTGGGCTCGGCGATTATCTTGCTGCCAAAATAGAGGAGCGTGTCGGCTATCGCGTGCTCGGCTGGTTCGAGAACGGCTTTCGCCAAATCTCCAACCGGCTGCGGCCGGTGCATGTGCCGGCCGACCTCAAGGGCATGAAAATCCGCGTGCTGCCGAGTGAGGTGCAGCGGCGGACCTTCGAATTGCTCGGCGCGGTGGCGATGCCCATGGATCTCACCGAAGCCATCGCCATGATCAAGGCCGGCACCCTGGACGCGCAAGAAAATCCGCTCGCCAACACCGTGACCTACGGCGTGCAAAAGTTTCACAAGTTCCACACCCTCACCAATCATTTCTATATTTCGCGCCCTATTTTCCTCAATCGCGCCGCGTTCGACGACTGGCCGAGCGATCTCAGGCTCGCCATGCAGAAGGCGGTGAACGAAGCCGTCGCCTTCCAGCGCAATCTCGCGGTCGAGGAGCAGGCGCAGGCGCGCAAGACCATCGCGGATGCGGGCTGCGAGATTATTGAGCCGAGCCCCGCCGAGCAC
>JBOHII010000321.1:0-4336 GCA_050725955.1 Pseudolabrys sp.
GGGAAATCCACGCTCGGCAGGCTGGCAACAGGGAGAAAAAAGTAGGCCACGGCGCCGGTCAGGAACAGCCCGATCGCCAGGAGCGTAGTGCCGATCGGCCGGCGCACGAAGGGGTAGGAGAAGTTCATCGGCGTCTCATGGCTATTCCGCCGGATGCGGACGCACACGGGCGGGCGCGCTGAACCGCGCGCGCAGCCGCTCCATGTAGAGATAGATCACCGGCGTGGTGTAGAGCGTGAGCAACTGGGAAAGCAGCAAGCCGCCGACGATGGTGATCCCGAGCGGATTGCGCAGTTCCGAGCCGGTACCCGATTCGAGCGCCAGCGGCAGTGCGCCAAACAGCGCGGCCAGCGTCGTCATCATGATCGGACGGAAGCGCAGCAGCGCCGCCTGCACGATCGATTCCTCGGGCGTGAGGCCCTGATGGCGCTCGGCCTCGATGGCGAAGTCGATCATCAAAATGGCGTTCTTCTTGACGATGCCCATCAACAGCACGATGCCGATCAGCGCGATCACCGAAAGGTCGTAGCCAAAGAGCATCAGCGCCAGTAGCGCGCCAACGCCGGCCGACGGCAGCGTGGAGAGGATGGTGAGCGGGTGGATGAAGCTTTCGTACAGCACACCGAGCACGATATAGATGACGATAGCCGCGGCCAGGATCAGCCAGGGCTCGCCGGTCAGCGACTTGGCGAATTCCGCCGCGTCGCCGGAATAGCTGCCGGTGACCGATGATGGCATTCCGATTTCGCGCTGCGCGGCGTCGATCGCATTGACCGCGTCGGAAAGCGCGTAGCCGTCGTTCAGATCGAAGCTGATGGTGATCGAGGGGAACTGCTCTTGGTGCGCGATCGCCAGCGGCGCCGACGTGTTCACGAAGCGGGCGAATGCGGAAAGCGGCACCTGATTCGAGGAGGTTACCGAGTTGGGCGTTGCCGTGGTGTTGGTATTGGTGCTGCCGGATGCGGTGTTGGCGACGGTCGCCGCCGTTCCGGTCGAGGTGCTGGCGCCGGTGATATAGAGCTTCGACAGTGAGGAGGGATCCTGCTGGTAGCGTGGCTGTGCTTCCAGAATGACTCGATATTGGTTGGCCTGGCCGTAGATGGTGGAAATCTGCCGCTGGCCGAAGGCGTCGTTGAGCGTGTCGGTGACGCTCTGCATGGACACGCCGAGCCGGCCGGCCTGCTCGCGGTCGACGTCGACGGTCACGCGCGGGCCGCCTTCCTGCGCCTCCGACGCGACTTCGCGCATGGCCGGATTGCCGCGCAGGCGCGCCACCAGTTTGTTGGCCCATTCGAGCACCTCGTCGGCATCGGTGCCGACCATCGTGTATTGGTACTGCGCGCGGCTTACGCGGGTGGAAATCTGGATGTCCTGCGTCGCCTGGAAGTACGCCTTCATGCCGGGCATGGCGGCAACCGCCTTCTTGAGCCGCGCGATGATCGCCTCGACGTGATCACTGCGTTGGTTCTGCGGCTTGAGGGCGATGGCGAGCCGCCCGGCATTGGGCGTGGCGTTGATCGGCGAGACGCCGATGACCGACACCACGCCGGTGACGTCGGGGTCTTTGCGAATTATGGCTTCTATCTCGTTTTGCTCGCGCTGCATCGCGTCGAACGAAATGTCGGTATTGGCCTCGGTCACCGCGGTTATCAGGCCGGTGTCCTGCAGCGGCAGGAAGCCCTTGGGCATGACGATGTAGAGGAAGATGGTGGCGGCGAGCGTTACCAGCGTCACCATCAGCGTCGCGCGCTGGCGGCGCAGCACCCATTGCAGGCTGCGGCGATAGAATTCGACCGTTCGCTCGATCAGGTCGTGGAAGCGATGGGCGAGCCCCTGACCGGCAAAGCCGCCGTCGTCGGTTGGGCGCAGTAGCCGGCCGCACATCATCGGCGTCAGCGTCAGCGATATGATAGCGGAAGCGACCACCGCGACGGTCAGCGTGAGCGCGAATTCGCGAAACATGCGGCCAACCAGGCCAGTCATGAAAAGCAGCGGGATGAACACGGCGATCAGCGACAAGGTCAGCGAGATCACGGTAAAGCCGATCTCGCTCGCCCCGCGCAGCGCCGCCTTCAGGGGCGGCTCGCCACCCTCCATGTGGCGCACGATGTTCTCGATCATGACGATGGCGTCGTCCACCACAAAGCCGGTGCCGATGGTCAGCGCCATCAGTGACAGATTGTCGAGCGAGAAGCCGGAAAACCACATCACCCCGAAGGTCGCGATCAGCGACAGCGGCAGCGCCACGCCGGCGATGATGGTGGCGCGCACCGTGCGCAGGAAGACCAGCACCACCAGCACGACCAGCACCACGGAAAGCATCAGCGTGAACTGCACGTCGTGGATCGAAGCGCGAATGGTGGTGGTGCGGTCGTTGACGATGGTCAGGTGTGCCGCCGCCGGCAGGGCGCGGCGCAGCCGCGGCAGTTCGGCGCGCAAGCGTTCGACGGTCTCGATCACATTGGCGCCCGGTTGGCGTTGCACGTCGATTACGATCGCCGGCTTGCCGCGGTAGGTGGCGCCGACCTTGCTGTTCTCCAGCCCGTCGATCACGTCGGCGACGTCGCTGATCTTGACCGGCGCGCCGTTGCGGAACGCCACCACCACCGATTTGTAAGTGGCGGCGGCGGTGATCTGGTCGTTGGCGGCGATGGTGTAGGACTGCTGCGCGCCGTCGAGCGAGCCCTTGGCGCCGGCCACATTGGCGCTGACGATAGCCGTGCGCAGGTCCTCCAGGCTAAGGCCATAAGCGGCGAGCCGCGACAGGTCGGCCTGGATGCGGATCGCCGGCCGGATGCCGCCCTGCACCGACACGCGGCCGACGCCGGTCACCTCCGACAGCCGGGGCGCCATGACGGTGTCGGCCATGTCGCTGAGCGTGCGCAAATCGATCGCATCCGAGGTCAGCGCCAGCGTGATGATGGGCGCGTCGGCCGGGTTCACCTTCGAATAGAGCGGCGGGTAGGGCAGGGTGCGCGGCAGCGTGGAGGCTGCGGCATTGATCGCCGACTGCACATCCTGCGCGGCGGCGTCGATGTCGCGGTTCAGGTCGAATTGCAGGGTGACCTGGCTGATGCCGAACGAACTCGCCGAGGTTATGGTCTGCAGGGCGGGAATCTGGCCGAACTGGCGCTCAAGCGGTGCCGTCACCAGTGAGGCGATAGTGTCGGGGCTCGCACCCGGCAACTGGGTGGTGACCTGGATGGTCGGGAAATCCACCTGCGGCAGGGCCGAGACCGGCAGCCACCAATAACCGAGCGCGCCCCCCAGCATCACCGCGACGCCCAGAAGAGATGTGGCGATCGGCCGGTGGATGAAGGGCGAAGAAACGCTCATTGCTGCGGATTCGGCTTGCCGCCGCCGGACCGCTTGCCGTTGCGCTGCCGCTTGGGCTGCGGCGCCGCCGCCGGCGCTTCGTTGCTGCCGATGGTGACGTGGCTGCCGTCGGTGAGCCGCACGAAGCCGGTGGTGACCACGCGCTCCGGCGGGGTGAGCCCGCTTTTCACCACGGTCTGCGTCTCGTCCTGCTTCTGCACCACGATCGGGCGCATCGCCACGGTGTTGTCGTCCTTGATCACGTAGACGAAGGTGCCGTTGGGACCGCGCTGCACCGCGCCGGTCGGGATCGTCACGACGTCTTTCAGCGTGTCGATCAGCAGCCGCACATTGACGAACTGACCCGGCCAAAGCTGCTCGTCGGCGTTGGCAAATTCGGCCTTGAGCTTGACCGTGCCGGTTGTCTGGTCGACCTGGTTGTCGACCACGCGCAAGCTGCCGCGGTCGATCACCGCATTGCTGTCGGGACGCTGCGCCTCGACGCTGAGCGGCCCCTTGGCGAAGGCCGTGGCGACGCGGCCGATATCCTGCTGCGGGATGTTGAAGAGCACCGATATCGGCTTGATCTGGGTGATGACCACGATGGCCGGCGAACTCGACGCATGCACGATATTGCCTTCGTCCACCTGTCGGATGCCGGTGCGTCCGTCGATCGGGGCGACGATGGTGGTATAGCCGAGCGTCGCCTGCGCGTTCTCGATCGCCGCCTGGTCGGACTGCACGAGCGCGGCGTCCTGCGCGACGAGCGCCTTTTGGGTGTCGGCCTGCTGGTGGGTCGTCGCATTGGTGGCCGCCAGCTTTTCATAGCGGTCGAGATCCAATTTCGCATTGGCGAGTTGTGCTTCGTCCTGCGCCTTCTTCGCCTTCGCCTGATCGAGTTGGGCCTGATAGGTGGTCGGATCGATGCGGGCCAGCACGTCGCCCTTGTTGACGTCGTCGCCTTCCTTGAAATTGACGCTAATGAGCTTGCCGTCGACCTGCGGGCTCACCGTGACGGTAT
>JBOHII010000322.1:0-1919 GCA_050725955.1 Pseudolabrys sp.
GATAAATACAATCTCTTTATGATCCGTCGTCCAGCCGTCCTCCGTCATCCGTTCTCCGACATGCGCTTCGAAAATCTGCCGTACCGCCCATGCGTCGGCTTGACGGTGCTCAATCGCGCCGGCCTTGCCTTCATCGGCCGCCGCGTCGACGGCCCCGAGCACGTCGATGACACGCATGTCTGGCAGATGCCGCAGGGCGGCATCGACGACAACGAAGACCCCTACAAGGCCGCACTGCGCGAGCTTTACGAGGAAACCAGTATGCGCTCGGTGGAGAAGCTGGGCGAGATCGCCGATTGGTTGGCCTACGACATCCCGCGCGACATCGTCGGCGCCGCTTGGGGCGGCAAATATCGCGGGCAGAAGCAGAAATGGTTTGCACTGCGTTTCATCGGCGACGATAGCGAGATCAATATCGCCAGTCCCGGCGACGGCCACGACCCGGAATTCATTGACTGGCGCTGGATGGCGATGACCGAATTGCCCGAGTTGGTGGTGCCGTTCAAGCGCAGAACTTACGAGCGGGTCGTGAAGGAATTTTCGCGCTTCGCCTGACGAAATAGATTACCGAGGTCCCGGGATGAACGAAGCGGCGCACTGGTCGGAATTTTTGCAAACCTGGATTTTGCTGGTCGAAATCCTGCGCTAGAACGCCGCTTAGTGCATCGCCGTGCCGGTCAATCGCCGGTCGACGGTCTTGAAGTGATCGAGCCGCGTGATCAGACTGTCGAGCTCGGAGCCCGGCTCCGTTTTCTCGATGCGGGTTTCCAAATCGCTGATGCGGTTCGTGATTGCAGCGCGGTCGATATTCTCGACCTTCTCGGCAACATCGGCGAGCACGGTGAGCCCGGCCGCCGACACTTCGGCGAAGCCGCCAAGCACGACGATCTCCTGTTTACCGCTTGGGCCATGCACGATCAGGATGCCCGGCCGTAGCGTAGCGACCATCGGCGCATGTCCCGCCAGCACGCCGAAATCGCCTTCGGCGCCGGGCACATCCACCTGCTCGACATCGCCGGAAAACAACAGTTTTTCCGGTGAGACCAGATCAAAATGAAACGTCGCCATGTCACTGCCTGCCGTTACGCCGCTTCCGCCGCCAGTTTCTTGCCCTTCTCGACCGCCTCTTCGATGGTGCCGACCATATAGAAGGCCGCTTCCGGCAGGTTGTCGTACTTGCCTTCGCACAGACCCTGGAATCCCTTGATGGTGTCCTTGAGGTCGACCAGCTTGCCGGGCGATCCAGTGAACACTTCGGCGACGAAGAACGGCTGCGACAGGAAGCGCTCGATCTTGCGCGCACGCGAGACCGCAATCTTGTCCTCTTCCGACAACTCATCCATGCCGAGAATGGCGATGATGTCCTGCAGCGCCTTGTAGCGCTGGAGAATCTGCTGCACCTGGCGGGCGATCGCGTAATGCTCCTCGCCAACGATCAGCGGCGACAGCATGCGCGAAGTTGAATCGAGCGGATCGACCGCCGGATAGATGCCCTTGGCGGAAATGTCGCGCGACAGCACGGTGGTCGCATCCAAGTTCGCGAACGAGGTGGCCGGCGCCGGATCGGTCAAGTCGTCGGCCGGCACGTAGATCGCCTGCACCGACGTGATCGAGCCCTTGGTGGTGGTGGTGATGCGCTCCTGCAGCGCGCCCATGTCGGTGGCGAGCGTCGGCTGGTAGCCGACCGCGGACGGGATACGGCCGAGCAGCGCGGACACTTCCGAACCGGCCTGGGTGAAGCGGAAGATGTTGTCGACAAAGAACAGCACGTCCTGGCCCTGGTCGCGGAAAAATTCGGCCACGGTCAGCCCGGTGAGACCGACCCGCGCACGGGCGCCCGGCGGTTCGTTCATCTGGCCGTACACCAGCGCGCACTTTGAACCCTCCACCGAGCCCTTTTTCGGGTCCTTGTTCACGCC
>JBOHII010000323.1:0-3249 GCA_050725955.1 Pseudolabrys sp.
AAGGCCCGGTCCGGTTCGAGCGCCGGATTCCTCAGCCCCCCAGCCCCCCGGGGCTCAGCCGACCGGGCCAAGTTGAGTTCTGCGTACGGTTCAATCCCCAAGTTCTACGGGCCGGCTTTTAGCCGACCCTTTTTTTTGTGCCGCGACTTTCGAGGTAAGGTGCGCGGCGTCGCGCGACCTGCGAAGGATGAACGGGCCGGGAATTAAGAGTCAGTGCAGACTGGCGGTGGCGGCGCCGAGGATCAGGCCGGGTTTGGCGGCAACGCCGCGCTGCACGATCACATCAACATGGTCGATGTCGCGCAGTGAGAAAGCGGCATTCGCAAGATCGGCCACCGGCATGTTGAAAGCTTCCGCCTTGCCGCTCCATTCGCCGAGCTTGATCCAGCGGCGCACCACATTGGTGTAGGTGACCGTGTGGCCGCTGTTTTCGCCGCGGCCGATGGCGACTTGCACCTTGCCGCTGATCGGGCAAAGCCAGACTTCCGCGCTGCGCTGCTGGCCTTCGGCGGCCGCAACGTTCACCGACACTTTGCCGTCGGCGACCGCCAAGGTCACCGGCAACGTCAAGGGCGCGGCATCTTTCCGGGTCTGCGCGATCGCTTGTTGGATTGCCCCATTGTCGCTGCCAAGCACATGCGCGATGCCGTTGACCACAACCTGCGGCGTATAGACTTCGCGGTCGCCGCGGGTGTCGGCATAGGCCCGCTCGCGGTTGCTATGGCCGTGCAGTGCGAGCGTGTCCTTCCAGCCGAGATAATCCCAGTAGTCGACCGGCAGGCTCATGGTCACCAGCGTCGGATCGCGCGCGAGCTGCGCCATCAGCCTGTCGGCCGGCGGGCAGGACGAGCAGCCTTGGCTGGTGAACAATTCGATGACCGCGCGCGGCTCGCCCGCATTGGCGGCTGGCGTTGTCAAGACGGCGGTACAGACCAGTGTGGCCGCGAAGGCGATGTGGCGAAAGCTCATGCCGATCCCACGATTCCCCTGCCCGGCGTGGCATCATATAAATCGTCTTGCCGATCACCCGCCACTCACTTCGCGGTGAGCGGATTTGCACGGCGCCGTGCCGTTTGCCGATTGGCCGGTCAGCCGGCCAATTGGCGCAGCACGTATTGCAGAATGCCCCCGTTCTTGAAGTAATCCAGCTCATCCACTGTATCGATGCGGCAGATCAGCGGCACGCGCTTGAGCGTGCCGTTGCCGGCAACGATCTCGGCGATCAACCGCTGGCGCGGCTTGAGTTCGCCATGCAGCCCGCGAATTGTGACCTGCTCGTCGCCCTTCATGCCGAGCGACTGCCAGGACGTACCCTCCTCGAATACCAGCGGCAACA
The DNA here is from genome assembly GCA_050725955.1 of Pseudolabrys sp. GTDB lineage: Bacteria > Pseudomonadota > Alphaproteobacteria > Rhizobiales > Xanthobacteraceae > Pseudolabrys. The sequence goes on from JBOHII010000323.1 coordinate 1,337, forward strand.
CGCCCATGCCGATCAAATTGGAGCGGTGGATGCGCTCGAATGACTGGGTGACGACCGCGCGCACGCCGAGCAGCAGCGAGCCCTTGGCAGCCCAGTCGCGCGAGGAGCCGGTGCCGTATTCCTTGCCGGCGAAGATGACGAGCGGAACGTTGTCGGCCTTATATTTCATCGCCGCATCGTACATCGTCATCTTCTGCTTGGACGGGTAGTGGATGGTGAAGCCGCCTTCGACGCCCGGCACCATCTGGTTCTTGATGCGGATGTTGGCGAAGGTGCCGCGCATCATGACCTGATGAGTGCCGCGGCGCGTGCCGTATTGATTGAAATCCTTCGGCCGCACCTGGTGATCGCGCAGGTACTCGCCGGCCGGGCTCGATTCCTTGATCGACCCCGCCGGAGAAATATGGTCGGTGGTGATCGAGTCGAGCAAGAGCGCGAGCACCCGGGCGTCAACGATGTCCTCGATCGGTCGCTGGCGCTTTTCCATGCCCTCGAAATAGGGCGGGTTCTGCACATAGGTCGAGCGATCGTCCCAGGCGTAAGTCATGCCCCCCTTGACCGCGATCTTGCGCCAGTTGGCGTCGCCCTTGAACACGTCGGCGTATTTCTTGGTGAAGATCTGCCGGGTGATGTTCTTGGAGACGAATTCGCCGATCTCCTTGTTCGACGGCCAGATGTCTTTCAAGAAGACCTTTTTGCCTTTCGGATCGGTGCCGAGCGGCTCCTTCACCAGATCGACATTCATCGAGCCGGCGATGGAATAGGCGACGACCAGCGGCGGCGAAGCAAGATAGTTGGCGCGCACGTCGGCGTTCACGCGGCCTTCAAAATTGCGGTTGCCGGACAGCACCGCGGCGGCCACCAGATCGCCGTCGTTGATCGCCTTGGAATTTTCCGGTGGCAATGGCCCGGAGTTTCCGATGCAGGTGGTGCAGCCGAAGCCGATCAGGTTGAAGCCGAGCTTGTCGAGGTCCTTCTGCAGGCCGGACTTGTCGAGATATTCGCCAACCACCTGCGAACCCGGCGCCAGCGAGGTTTTCACCCAGGGCTTGGCATGGAGCCCCTTGGCGGCGGCTTTGCGGGCGAGCAGGCCGGCGCCAATCATCACGTTCGGATTGGACGTGTTGGTGCAGGATGTGATGGCCGCGATCACCACGTCACCGTGGCCGATCGAGTAGTTCTTACCCTCAACCGGCACGCGCTTCTTCATCTCCGTGCTCTTGCCGAATTCCTTGTCCATGGAGCCGGCGAAACCGGACTTCACTTCCTTGAGCGCGACGCGGTCCTGCGGGCGCTTGGGGCCGGCGAGCGAGGGCTCGACCGAGCTGAGCTCAAGCTTGAGCACGTCGGTGAACATCGGATCGGGCGTGGTCTTGACGCGGAACATGCCCTGCGCCTTGGCATAGGCCTGCACCAGCGCGATCAAGTCGGCCGGCCGGCCGGTATCTTTCAGGTAGCGGATGGTGTCGTCGTCGATCGGTGAAAAGCCGCAGGTGGCGCCGTATTCCGGCGACATGTTGCCGAGCGTGGCGCGATCCGCGATGGTGAGATGGGTGAGACCGGGACCGAAGAATTCGACGAACTTGCCAACCACGCCGCGCTTGCGCAGCATTTCGGTGACCGTGAGACCCAGGTCGGTGGCGGTAACGCCTTCCTTGAGTTTGCCGGCAAGCTTGAAACCGATCACCTCGGGCAGCACCATCGACAGCGGCTGGCCGAGCATGGCGGCGTCCGCCTCGATACCGCCGACGCCCCAGCCGAGCACCGAGAGGCCGTTGACCATGGTGGTGTGGGAATCGGTGCCGACCAACGTGTCGGGATAGGCGAGGAATTCGCCGTCCTGCTGGAGTGTGAAGACGACGCGGCCCAGGTATTCAAGGTTGACCTGGTGGCAGATGCCCATGCCCGGAGGC
>JBOHII010000324.1:0-7199 GCA_050725955.1 Pseudolabrys sp.
GATGCTCGCGCACAAGGCCGAGCACGAGGGCGTGGTCTGCATCGAAGCGATCAAGGGCCTGCATCCGCATCCAATGAACAGGCTGATGATCCCCGGCTGCACCTATTGCACGCCGCAAATTGCTTCCGTCGGACTTACGGAAGCCGCGGCGAAGGCGAAGAATATCGAGGTTCGGATCGGCAAGTTTCCGTTTGCCGGCAACGGCAAGGCGATCGCGCTCGGCGAAGACCAAGGCCTGGTCAAAGTCATTTTCGACAGAAAGACCGGGCAATTGCTTGGCGCGCACATGGTCGGCGCCGAGGTGACCGAGTTGATCCAGGGCTATGTCGTCGCCATGAACCTGGAGACCACCGAGGAAGAATTGATGCACACGGTCTTCCCGCATCCGACGCTGTCGGAGATGATGAAGGAAGCCGTGCTCGACGCCTATGGGCGTGTATTGAATATGTAGGGAAGCAACCGATGGCTAAATTCGACAGTATTCTGGGAACCGTCGGCAACACGCCGGTGGTCAAGATCAACAAGCTGGGGCCGAAAGGCATCAACCTCTACGTCAAGATCGAAGCCTTCAATCCGCTCGGGTCGGTCAAGGACCGATTGGCGCTCGGCGTCATCGAAGCGGCCGAGAAGGACGGCACGCTCACGCCGGGGCAGACGGTGATCGAGGCGACCTCCGGCAATACCGGCATCGGCCTTGCCATGGTCTGCGCCGCCAAGAGCTATCCGCTGGTCGTCACCATGGCCGAGTCATTCAGCGTGGAGCGCCGCAAATTGATGCGCTTCCTCGGCGCCAAGGTGATCCTCACGCCGGCCGCCGAGCGCGGCATGGGCATGATGCTCAAGGCGCAGGAGCTTGCCAAGACGCACGGCTGGTTCATGACCCGCCAGTTCGAAAACGAGGCCAATGCCGACATGCATTCGCGCACCACCGCGCGCGAGATCGTCGACGACTTCAATGGCGAAAAACTCGATTACTGGGTCACCGGCTTTGGCACCGGCGGCACGCTCAAGGGCGTCGCCCGCGTGCTCGCCCAGGAGCGGCCCGACACCAAGATCGTGCTGTGCGAACCGGCCGACGCGCCGATGCTCTCAACCCACACGCCGCAGGAGCGCAATCCCGATGGGTCGCCGGCCAAGGCCAATGCGGCGTTCAAGCCGCATCCGATGCAAGGCTGGAGCCCCGATTTCATTCCGAAACTCACCGGCGACGCAGTCGATACCGGCGCGATCAGCCGCATCATCACCATCGCCGGCGCCGACGCCATGAAGTGCTCGAAGGCGCTGGCGCAGCAGGAAGGCATTTTCGTCGGCATCACCGCCGGCGCGACCTTCGCCGGCGCGCTGGAAGTGTGCAAAGGCGCCAAGCCCGGCGACACCGTGCTCGCCATGCTGCCGGACACCGGCGAACGCTATTTGTCGACGCCGCTGTTTGCCGACGTCGGCGTCGACATGAACGACGACGAATTGAAGATTTCCGATTCGTCTCCCAACCACCGCATGCCGCCGAAGAGCGCATGATCCCGAAAAGTGGGAACCGGTTTTCGGATAAGATCATGCGTAGAAAAATACAGGGCAACTGATTCAGTAAATTAGGAACGCATCATGGGCATCATTGCCTGGATCATGGTCGGCCTGATTGCCGGCTTCTTGGCGCATTCATTCCTCGGCGGCCGCGGCGGCATTCTCGGCAACATCGCCGTCGGCTTGGTCGGCGCGGTTGTCGGCGGTTTCCTCTTTTCCCGGCTTCATATCGTGGTCGAGCCCGGTTTTGGCGGCGGTCTGATCACCGCCACCATCGGCGCGGTCATCTTCCTCGCGATCTGGCGGGCGATCCGCCAGGCGTGACCTTGCGGCCGAACGGTCGCAGCCGTAAGTAAAGCCATGGCCGTCGTCTACGACCTCAATTCCCCGCGTCCGCGCCATCCGGAAAAGGCGCATCGGCCGGATTCCGCGCTGGCGAAAAAGCCCGACTGGATCCGCGTCAAGGCGCCGGTCTCGCCGGGCTATTTCGAGACGCAATCGATCATGCGCGCGAACGGCCTGCATACGGTGTGCGAGGAGGCGGGCTGCCCCAATATCGGCGAATGCTGGGAGAAGAAGCATGCCACGTTCATGATCCTGGGCGACACCTGCACGCGCGCCTGCGCTTTTTGCAACGTCAAGACAGGCCTGCCCGGCGCGCTCGATCCGCATGAGCCCGCCCATGTCGGCGAGGCGACCGCCAAGCTCGGCCTCGCGCATATTGTCGTCACCTCGGTCGACCGCGACGATCTCGCCGACGGCGGCGCGCGCCATTTCGCCGACACGATCCACGCCATCCGCGCGCGCTGTCCGCAAACCACCATCGAAGTGCTGACACCCGATTTCCTGCGCAAGGACGGCGCGCTGGAATTGGTGGTCGACGCCAGGCCCGACGTGTTCAACCACAATCTCGAAACGGTGCCGTCGCTTTATCTCAACGTGCGCCCCGGCGCGCGCTATTTTCACTCGTTGCGTTTATTGCAGCGGGTGAAGGAGATCGACTCCGCGATGTTCACCAAGTCCGGCATCATGCTGGGCCTCGGTGAAGAACGGCATGAAGTGTTGCAGGTGATGGACGATCTGCGCTCGGCCGATGTCGATTTCCTCACCGTCGGACAATATCTGCAGCCGACGCGCAAGCACCACGAGGTGGTCCGCTTCGTGCCGCCGGCCGAATTCGACGCGCTCAAGTCCGTCGCCTATGCCAAGGGCTTCCTCATGGTGGCGTCTTCGCCGCTGACGCGCTCCTCGCATCACGCCGGCGAGGACTTTGCGCGGTTGCAAGCGGCGCGCGCCGGGCAACGTCCGCGTTGAGGCGGTTTAGCCGATGCAGCGTGTCCTGGTGATGGGGTGCTCGGGCTCCGGCAAAACGACGTTCGCGCGGGCTCTCACCGGCAAGCTGGCGCTGCCTTACGTCTCGATCGATCGATTATTCTGGCAAGCCGGTTGGCGCGAACCGGACAGAGAGGAGTTCACCGCTAGGTTGATGCAAGCGGTGGAGAAGCCTGCCTGGGTCATGGACGGCGATTTCCTGCGCCATGCGGGCGAGCTTCGCCGCGCGCGCGCGCAGGCGATCGTCTGGTTCGACTTGCCGCGCGGCGTGTGCATGGCGGGCGTTTTGCGCAGGATCGCCACGACCTACGGCCGCGTGCGTCCGGAAATGGCGCCGGGTTGCCCGGAGCGCCTCGATTGGGATTTTTTGAAATATGTCTGGAGGTATCGCGACATGCAGCGGCCCAAGCTCGCGGCCTATTGCGCCTCGCTGCGGGCCGACCAGCGGCTTCTGGTCTTCAAAACGCGCGCGCAGGCCGACACTTTCCTCGCAGCAGCGGGGACGAACTGATGCCGCAATTCTCCACCAGGCGCCGCGTTTTGCACAGTGCGCCCGATATGTTCGATCTCGTCGCCGACTGCGAGAAATATCCCGAATTCGTTCCCCTGTGCAGCGCGCTCAAGGTCAGGAGCCGCACCGACATGGGCGAGGGCATCGTCGTGCTGGTCGCCGACATGACGGTGGCCTACAAGCTCATCCACCAAACCTTCACCAGCCGCGTTACCCTCGACCGGCCGAATTTGAAAATCCTGGTCGAGTATCTCGACGGCCCATTCAAGCGACTGCAAAACCGCTGGACCTTCCGCCCCGTCGGTGACAATGCCTGCGAGGTCGAGTTCTTCATCGAATACGAATTTCGGAGTCGCATGCTGGCGTTGCTGATGGGCGCGATGTTCGACGCCGCGTTCCGCAAATTCGCTGCTGCGTTCGAGCAACGCGCGGATCAGGTGTATGGACGCAAGATGGCTTGATTTTGTTGTGCCATCGGCTTTCGCCTCTACCGATACGGTGTTGCCGATTGACTTCAAACGCGTTCGTGAAACGAATAAATCTTGACGCCGGATTCCGGACTACAGATCGCCAGACTGCTTGAATGGATTGCGATGCCTTTGGGGCCGCCTTCCTGCGTGTTCACGTTGACTTCCTTGAATATATCGTCGGGACCGAAAGTTATTTGCAGAACGGGCGATTGAGACCACTGCAGGCCGTATTTATGGCGTGCCGGTTCGTACACGCAAAAGTAATTGGCTCCCGCCGGTGTAACGACAAGATGATAGGTTTCGGGAGTAAAGGCGACCGAATGTGGATGTCGCAGGCCCGGATCTTCGATGATCGTTACCGGCGCCGGCCCATATTCCAACTTCTCTCCCGGATTATTCCTTTTGCGGCCCTGAAAAATACTGACCGTGTGGTTGCCATGGTTGGCGACGGCTAGCCACCGGCCGCATGGCGAAAAAGCCAAGCCATCCGGATGCACGAGGCTGAGGTGGTCTATTTCGAGCGCGGGCTCCAGTTCGAAACCAACCGCGGAACCCATGTCCCGGCGGTAAAACGTAATGCTGCAATGTTCCAGATTGCAGGCTGCGATGTATTCGTCGTGCGGCGGGACGAAAGCGACACCGTCCGAATAGTCCAGTTTGGTTTTCGACCCGCGAATCTCAAACGCGGGCTCGGGGCCGTAGTTGCCATTGGCTTGATTTTTCTCGTAGAGCGCGATGGCTCCGCCTCGCTGTCCCACCGCGAGCAATTCGGTGTCGCCCCAACGTGTGAAAGCGACATCGTGCGGATAACTGAGCCCGGACTCCGGGCCCCCGATATCGCAATAGGGCGTATCTTCCAGTAGGCCATTGGCGTTTCGTCGAAACAGGTACACCGTTTTGGTATCTGCCGTAGCCACGCTCAACACGTCTCCGGACGGCGAAAACGCGACGCCTTCAAACCTTTGCAGTTTGTTTGGCGGCGCGAGAATCTGAACGGGATCGCCGTCAATCTCGATGCGGGCATTGCCCTTGTTTGCAATAGTTTCGAGCATTGATTTTTTCTCGCAGGCTGACGATCTTCTTCGGTGCCGGCGGCCGCCAATGTGAAATCTTAGACGCGATCCATCGCGTGTTCAATCGGGCGGCAGAGGAGGTTAGTTCCGTTCTGCCGCCGCTTTCAGTATCATCGACAGCGGCAGTTCCGATTTATCCCGCACTTCATTGCGCCCGATGTCGCCGAAGCGCATTTTCGCGAATTGCGGCAGGATTGCTTTTGGCCATTTCGGGCATCGGGCTTTAGTGCTAAGTTCAATTGGTTGCTCAAGGCGTGCTCTCAGAGGGGCGCATGCGACAGCAGAAGTTTATCACATTCCCTGGCGGGATTGCGGCGCGCCCGTTTACGGTTCGCGCGCGGCAGGCGATCGGAAAAGTTTTGATTTAGGGGGCGTTATGCTGAGCGAAACAGCCATTACTGGGCTCAAATCTGGCTTGCGCGGAGAAGTCATCGGCCAACACGACGCGAGTTACGACGCGGCGCGCATAGTCTACAATGCCATGATCGACCGTCGGCCTCTTTTGATCGTCCGTTGCGCCGATGTGGCGGACGTCATCGCCGCAGTCAATTTTGCCAGCGAGAATAAGCTGACCGTGTCAATTCGCGGCGGCGGCCACAACGCCGCGGGGTTGGGCGTCTGCGACGACGGTCTGGTGATCGATCTCGCGCGCATGAATTATGTTCACGTCGATCCGAAGAAACGGACGATCCTCGCCGGCGGCGGCGCACTCTGGGGCGATGTCGACCATGCCGCGCACGCATTCGGTCTCGCCGTGCCGGCAGGCATCATCTCTACCACCGGCGTCGGCGGACTGACACTCGGCGGCGGCATCGGCCATTTGACGCGGCAATGCGGCCTCACCGTCGATAATTTGTTGGCCGTCGACATGGTGTTGGCCGACGGGCGCTTCGTCACCGCGTCCGCCAAGGAAAATTCCGATCTGTTCTGGGCGGTGCGCGGCGGCGGCGGCAATTTCGGGGTCGTCACCGCTTTCCTATTCAAGGCGCACCCCATTCACACCAACTATGCCGGGCCGATGTTTTGGCCGATGGAAGACGCGGCGGAAATCCTGCGCTGGTATCGCGGCTTCATTGCCAAGGCGCCCAATGCACTCAACGGATTTTTCGCCTTCCTGACCGTCCCGCCCGGCCCGCCGTTCCCGGTGGAACTGCACAACAAGAAGATGTGCGGCGTCGTGTGGTGCTACACCGGGCCACTGAAGAACGCCGAACGCGTGTTCGCGCCGATCCGCAAATTCAAGACGCCGGCGCTCGACTTCGTTGGTCCGACCCCGCATCCGGCGCTACAGAGCATGTTCGACCCGATCTATACGCCGGGCCTGCAATGGTACTGGAAGGCGGACTTCGTCAACGAGCTCAGCGATCAGGCGATTGCGCTGCATGTCGAGCACGGCGCGATGCTGCCGACCATGCATTCGACGATGCACCTTTATCCGGTGGACGGAAAAGCGGCCACGGTAAAAAAGGCAGCCACCCCCTGGTCCTATCGCGATGCCAAATGGGCCTCCGTCATTGTCGGCGTCGATCCCAGCCCAGCGAACAAGGGAAAAATCTCGGAATGGGCGAAGGACTACTGGACGGCCCTGCATCCCCATTCGGCCGGCGGCGCCTACATCAATTTCATGATGGAAGAGGGTGACGACCGGATTCGCGCGACCTATGGCAAGAATTACGACCGGCTCGCCAAGGTGAAAAAGCGCTACGACCCGACCAATTTCTTCCACGTCAATCAAAACATTAGACCGGTCTGATGAACGTTCCGCGATGCCGCCCTCGTGCCGGCGGCTACCGCTATTTCGCGTCCGCCATCGTTTTGAGCATCGCCAGCGCCTGCAACACCGACTTTTCGCGCACCTGCGCGCGCCCGATGTCGCCGTAGCGCATCTCCGCATGAGCGAGCGCGCCGCTGCGCGCGGCGGCGGCGAAATGCACCAGACCCACCGGCTTGTCGGGGCTGCCACCGCCCGGACCGGCGATACCGGTGATGGCGACCACGATATCGGCGCCGCCTTTGCCGAGTGCGCCGCGCGCCATGGCTTCCGCCGTCTGCCAGCTGACCGCGCCATGCTCGCGCAGAATGTTGGCCGGCACACCCAGCATGCGCTGCTTGGCCGTGTTTGAATAAGTGACGAAGCCGTGGTCGAGCACGTCGGACGACCCGGCAATATCGGTGAGCGCGCCCGCCACCAGGCCCCCGGTACAGGATTCGGCGGTGGCGATTTTCCAGCCGCGCGCGCGGGCCGCTTCGAGCACCGCGGTCGCGGCCGCGCGCAGTTCGGCGCTCATGTCG
>JBOHII010000325.1:0-4849 GCA_050725955.1 Pseudolabrys sp.
CACCAGTTCGGTGACCGCGACCGCCACCTCGACCGTGTCGCCTATCTTGACTGGCGCGCGGAAATTAAGCGTCTGCGAGATATAGACCGCGCCCGGGCCCGGCAGCCGCGTGCCGAGCACCGCCGAGATCAGGCTCGCAGTATAGAGCCCGTGCGCGATGCGGGTGCCGAACGGCGTCTTGGCTGCGAAATGTTCCGACAGATGGATGGGATTGCGGTCGCCCGTCACTTCGGCAAAGCCGACCACGTCGGACGACGCCACGGTCTTGTCCAACCGTTCGGTCATGCCGACGGCGAGATCCTCAAAGCACAGCGTTTGCAAAGTCAGCATGGTCTATGGGCTCACAGCGGCGGCGATGCGCGCGCGGCACAGCCGCCATAGCACGCCGATCAACACCACATTGATCACCGCAAATACGGTCAATACACCGATGGTCGTGTCGGCGCCATGTGCCTCGATCAGCAGCGCGCCGGCCGAGGGCGCCAGCGCCTGCACGATCAGGCTGGGGAATGCGAGCTTGCCCATCAGGCGCGGAAACCGAATTGGCCCGAACAGCGCCAGCGGCAGCGTGCCGCGCCCGATCCAGGAAATTCCGTAGCCGGCGCCATAGAGCAAAATCACAAGCAGCAGGATTGGAAATCTGCCAAGCAGCATGATGAGCCCGATCGCCATCAAGCCGCAGGAGGCGATCATGGTCCAGATCGGATGATAGCGGGCGCCGAACAGCCGTTCGACCACACGGGCGCCGACCTGCGCCGGGCCGAACAACGTGCCGAGGCTGACCGCCACCGCAAAGTCGACGCCCCTCGCCTGCAAAAAGATCAAGAGGTGCACCACCACGATCGAGCCGATGCCGGCGGCGATCGACAGCACCAGCGCGAGCAGCGCGAAAATCGCCGTTTCGTTGGCAATGCGCGCGGGAGCCGCCGGCGCCGCGGCGTCAGCGGGCGCCGCGGCGGCATTTGCCGGTTTCGGCGCCCGGCCGACGACCGCCATTTGCAGCGGCAGTGCAACAATGAGATGCAGCGCGGCATAGGCAAGGCACGCGCTGCGCCAGCCCATATGCTCGATCATGAAGGCGCTCAGCGGCCAGCACACCGTACTGGCAAAGCCGCCGAACAGCGTCAGGTTGGTAATCGGGCCGCGTGCCTCGCTGCCATACATGCGCCCGAGCGCCGCGAACACCGCGTCGTAAAGGCCGGTCCCCATGCCGATGCCGAGCAGCACCCAGCCCGCGAGATAAACCGGCAATGCCGGCGCGAGACCGATACCGGTGAGCCCCGCGGCGTAGAACAGCGAACTCGCCAGCAGCACTGGCCGGCCGCCGTGCGTTTCGATAACGCGCCCGACCTGCGGTGAGATCAGTCCGGCCACCAGCAGGCCGAGCGAGGTGCCGCCCACCACCCATCCGAGCGTCCAGCGGGTGTCGGCGACGATCGGCCCGGCAAATACCGCCGGGAAATAGAACGAGGTGCCCCAGGCCAAAATCTGCGCAATGCCCAGCGCGGCGATGACGATGCGGCGGTCGACCGAGTGTGCCTCTGTCTGCGGTGGCAATGCGCTCAGTCCCTTCCGGTCGCTATGCGGGCCGGCAATCTACACGAAGCGGCGCCAATTGGCGGTTCGGGACCCTCGCATCGAAGGTAGCGCCTGTGATCCACTAAAAGAGCCGGGAAAAAATCCGAGAAAACGGCTGTTCTCGTTAATAATCAGTTGCTTAATGTATGCATATTTTGCATTGCTGCAACGCAACATTATCGCTTTTCAAGCCGGCGAACATGCCTATTTTGGGAATAGTCAAATCACCGGCGATGCCGGATGCACGTGAAAGAGGCCCGCTATGTTAACGAACATTGTCCGTCTGCTCCGTCAGTGGAAGCGCTACAACCGAAGCATGACCGAGCTTAGTCGCTTGGGCGACCGCGAACTCGCCGATATCGGCATCAGCCGCAGCGATATCCCGCGCGTGGCGTGGAACGCGACCCACCGCCGCTAAGCTTGCCCGCAATTTGCCTGAAAACGCCCGCGCCTGGCCGCGGGCGTTTTCGTTTGTGCCCGGTTGCCGTGGCTTTGGCCGGCGCCTAGCTTCCGGGGGATGACCCTGAAACCCGTCCACGTCATTGGCGGCGGCCTCGCCGGCTCGGAGGCCGCCTGGCAATTGGCGCAAGCCGGCGTGCCCGTGATCTTGCACGAGATGCGCCCGCTGCGCGCGACGGCCGCGCACAAAACGGATTCCTACGCGGAATTGGTCTGCTCCAATTCGTTCCGCTCCGATGACAAGGACCACAACGCGGTCGGTCTGCTGCATGCCGAGATGCGCCGGCTCGGCTCGCTAGTGATGCGCGCGGCCGACAGCCATCAGGTGCCAGCCGGCGGGGCGCTCGCGGTCGATCGCGACGGATTCTCCGCCGCCGTGACGGCTGCACTCGCCGGGCATCCACTCGTTACGCTGCTGCGCGGCGAAGTCCCCCGACCGCCGGATGACTGGGACAGCGTCATTGTCGCCACCGGACCGCTCACCTCGCCCGGTCTCGCCGCCACCATCCGCTCGCTGACCGGCGAGGAGGCGTTGGCCTTTTTCGACGCTATTGCGCCGATCGTGCACCGCGAGTCGATCGATCTCGAGCAGGCATGGTTCCAGTCTCGCTACGACAAGGCCGGTCCCGGCGGCTCCGGCGCCGATTACATCAATTGCCCGCTCTCGCGCCAACAATACGACGCTTTCGTCGATGCACTGATCGCCGGCGACAAGACCGTATTCCACGACTGGGAATCCGCGACGCCTTATTTCGACGGTTGCCTGCCGATCGAGGTGATGGCCGAGCGCGGGCGCGAGACCCTGCGCCACGGGCCGATGAAGCCGTTCGGGCTGACCAATCCGCGCGCGCCCGACGCCAAGCCTTATGCCGTGGTGCAACTGCGCCAGGACAACAAGCTCGGCACGCTGTTCAACATGGTCGGCTTTCAGACCAAGTTGAAGCACGGCGAACAGGTGCGCATTTTCCGGACCATCCCCGGCTTACAGAATGCCGAATTCGCCCGTCTCGGCGGCCTGCACCGCAACACCTTCCTCAATTCGCCCAAATTGCTCGATGCGACGCTGCGGCTCAAAGCCAATCCGCGCTGGCGTTTTGCCGGCCAGATCACCGGCTGCGAGGGCTATGTGGAATCCGCCGCGATCGGGTTGCTGGCGGCTCGCTTCGCCGCTGGCGAACGCCGCGACGAGGCGCTAGTGCCGCCGCCGCCGACCACCGCGCATGGCGCGCTGCTCGCCCACATCACCGGCGGCCATATCGAAACCATCGACGCTGGGCCCTCCTCGTTCCAGCCGATGAACGTGAATTTCGGCTTGTTCCCACCGATTGCCGCGCCGGCCGCGCCGGCAGGCCGCAAGTTCGGCCGCGGCTCGGCAAAGAATCTGGCGCGCAAATCCGCGCTGAGCGCACGCGCGCTCGCCGATCTCGAAAGCTGGATGGCCGGCGCACTGCCCGCGGCGGCGGAATAGTTGAGGTCTTGAACCTTTTGCGAGGTGTCAAACTCTTGCGGGGGGACACCGACAGGCCGCATTAAACGTCGAATGCCCTCCAAATGCTGTTGTCCCGACCTGGCGCCGATATGGGGCCGTATATTGAACACCTGTCTGCAATCTGAAATGATTTGCGCTGAGAGGGCTTGAACATGGACGAAAGCGTTGTTGGATTGAGCGATATGCTCGCCAAGCAATCGGCGGTGAACGAGTTCGGTGTGGTTCGCAACGATCCCATCGACGGCGTCCGGTTTCGTCCCACGCGGCCCGTTCCGCATGAGGACGGACATTTGACGGAAGTGGCGCGTGCAAGTTGGGATGTTTTTACGTCGCCGATTGTACAGGTGCACGTTACCACGACCTTACCCGGCCGCGTTCGCGGCTGGGGATTTCACCAAGAATCGACGGATCGGCTATACGTTGTGTCCGGTCTGGTAAAGATTGTCGTTTATGACGGGCGCAAAAATTCTCCGAGCTTTGGAAAACTAAATGAATTCAGCGTCAGTGAGCGGAATCCCGGCCTGTTGCTGATTCCGCCGAATCTCTATCACGGCTGGAAAAATATTGGGACGTCGGAAGCTATCGTCATCAATATGCCGGATCATATGTACAATTACGAAAATCCCGACGCCCTCGATATGCCTTGGGACTCCGAGGCCGCCGCCCGCGTCATACCGTATCGATGGTGAGCGCACCGAACCCAGTCATAACGGTCGCCATTCCAACTTACAATTGGAGCAGCGCGCTCCGGTGTGCGATCCGATCCGTGCTGCTGCAAACGGTTCAGGATTTTGAAGTCCTCATCGTTGGGGATGGCTGCACCGATAATTCGGCAGCTGTGGTCGCCGAGTTCGGCGACCCTCGCCTGCGTTGGCACAATCTATCGCAGAACTATGGCTCGCAATGGGCGCCGAATAATTTCGCCAACGAAAACGCTGCTGGCGAGTGGATTGCCTATCTTGGCCACGACGATATCTGGTATCCGACCCATCTCGAAGCAGTCTTACGAACTGCACAGAATAAGTCCGCAGAGATCGTCAGCAGCGTGATGATCCAGATTGGGCCACCCGGTACCGGCATCCGTCGGGTGGCGGGTGTGTTTCCAACCGGAAATTTCTCTTCCCATGACTTCGTACCGCCATCGGCTTTCGCCCACGAAAAATCAATTGGTAAAGTCGTCAAATGGCGCGATCCCTATACGATGGTTCCGCCGCCGGACGTCACCTTCCTTCGTGAAGCGGCGGCAATCAGCAAAATTGTATCCACAGGCGAACTGACCTGCTTCAAGTTTAACGCCGCGTGGCGACGGGACGCCTATAGGAC
>JBOHII010000326.1:0-2370 GCA_050725955.1 Pseudolabrys sp.
GGCCACAGCACCTGGGGACCGTAGGCGGCCGCGATCACCTCGTACGGCTGTTTGCCGGGATGCGTCGAAGCAAACGACTCGTGGCCGCGCGGATGCCAGTCTTGCGTCAGGATCACGTGCGCAAAGCGTTGCGCCAGCCGGTTGATCGGCTTCACCACCTGGTCGCCTTGCGGGACCGCGAGCGCCCCGCCCGGGCAGAAGTCGTTCTGCACGTCGATCACCAGCAACACATCTTGCTCGCCGATTGGCGGATCGATGGCCATGACAGCCTCGCTCTTTTATTCCACCGCGTAGACGTCGAGCCGCACGCTGCGCGCTTGCCGCTGCCCGCGCGCCAGCGCCAAAATGCGGTTGAGCCAGTCGACCGCCGGATCGGCGGTATCGAACCGCATCACGGTACGGAAATAATAGAGAGCAGGATCGACGCTGTCGCCGCGCGCCAGCCGTTCCAAGACCGCCGGCGGCCCGTGCCGCAAGCCCTCGCTCGAGACCAGGATGCGCGCGCCGGCCTCGGTCTCGATCGTGTAGCGCGCCTTTATGTCGGCGGCGCCGTCGCTGCGCACGATCTGCCAGTCGGCGCCGCCGGGCAGGATGCGGCCATTGAGCCTAGCGCCGCGCACGGTGCCGCCGAGAATGTCGATGATGCGGCGCTCGCCATAGGGCGTGCGGCCCAGATTCATGATTCCCGCCAGTTCGGCGTGGATGGTGAAGATCGGTTCCGTGCCCAGCATGACCGCTATTTGTTGGAGGCCCAACTTGATGCCTTCATGCCTATTTGACCCTGTCCTTGGCGGGCCGTAAATACGGAACCCGAACCGGGAAGCAAGAGCGTATGGCGCGTATTTCATCTCTCGCCGAAGCCATCCAATCTACCGTTCGCGATGGCGACACCGTGGCGATGGAAGGCTTCACCCACCTCATCCCGCATGCCGCCGGCCACGAGCTCATCCGCCAGGGCCGCAAGCACCTGACGCTGATCCGCATGACGCCGGACCTCATTTACGACCAGCTCATCGGCATGGGCTGCGTCGACAAACTGATTTTTTCCTGGGGCGGCAATCCGGGGGTCGGTTCGCTGCACCGGTTGCGCGATGCGGTGGAGAATGGATGGCCGCACAAGCTCGAATTGGAAGAACATTCGCACGCCGCCATGGCCAATGCCTACGAGGCGGGCGCGGCCGGGCTGCCCTGCGCGATCTTCCGCGGCTATATCGGCGGCGACTTGCCGAAGGTGAACGACAAGATCAAGCGCGTGACCTGTCCGTTCACCGGCGAGGAGCTGGCCGCGGTGCCGGCGCACCGGCCGGACGTGGCGGTGATCCACGCGCAACGCGCCGACAAGGCGGGCAATGTCATGATCGAGGGCGTGCTCGGCGTACAGAAGGAAGCGGTGCTCGCCGCCAAGCGCTCGGTGGTTACCGTCGAGGAAATCGTCGACGATTTGGGGCCGCGCAGCCTCAACGCGGTGGTGCTGCCGCATTGGACCGTCGGCCACGTGGCGGCGGTGCCGGGCGGAGCGTTTCCGTCCTATGCGCAGGGCTATTATCCGCGCAACAATGGCTTCTACAAGCAGTGGGACGAGATCGCGAAGGAGCGGGACTCCTTCCTGGCCTGGATGAAAGCGAACGTGCTGGAGAAAGGCCCCGAGGCCTTTGCCCAATATGCGCGCAAAGTTCGTGCCGCGGCGGAGTAAGCGACATGGTCGACTATTTCTTCTTCGTCATTCCGGGGCGCTCGCGAAGCGAGCGAATTCGGAATCCAGAGCGGCGAATTCGAACTTGGCCCCTGGATTCCGGGTCCTGCGCTTCGCGCAGTCCCGGAATGACAGAAACATGGGCGGAGTAAGCGACATGGCCGACTACAAGCCAAGGGAAATGATGACCGTCGCTGCGGCGCGCGCGCTGAAGAATGACGACATCTGTTTTGTCGGGATCGGCCAACCCTCGGCCGCCTGCAATCTTGCCCGTCTGACGCACGCGCCGGGAATAACGCTGATCTATGAATCCGGCACGCTCGCCACCAAGCCGAACGTACTGCCGCTGTCGATCGGCGACGGCGAATTGTGCGAGACGGCGCTGACCACCGTCTCGGTGCCGGAAATGTTCCGCTATTGGCTGCAGGGCGGCCGCATCAAGATCGGCTTTCTCGGCGGCGCGCAGATCGACAAATATGCCAACCTCAATACGACGGTGGTCGGGCCCTACGCCAAGCCGAAGGTGCGGCTGCCGGGCGGCGGCGGCGCACCCGAGATCGCCACCTCGTGCGGCGAAATTTTCATCATCATGGCGCAGGGCAAGCGCAGCTTTGTCGACAAACTGGATTTTGTCACCTCCATCGGGCATGTCTCCGGCGGCGACTCGCGCGCCAAGC
>JBOHII010000327.1:0-2685 GCA_050725955.1 Pseudolabrys sp.
GTCCGAGATTGCCTACGAATTGAACCTCGAAGGCGCCCGGCTGGCGCGCGAAGCCGCGCAGATCGCGCAAGACGAGGACGGCCGTCCGCGCTTCGTCGCCGGCGCGCTCGGGCCGACCAACCGCACCGCCTCGATCTCGCCCGACGTTCTCAATCCGAGCTTTCGCTCGATCACCTTCGACGAGCTGCGCCTCGCCTATGGCGAACAAGTGCGCGGGCTGATCGACGGCGGCGCCGACGTGCTGCTGATCGAGACGATCTTCGACACGCTCAACGCCAAGGCCGCGATCTATGCCATTGCAAAAGCCGCCGGCGAGCGCGGCCTCGACCTGCCGGTGATGATTTCGGGCACCATCACCGACCGCTCCGGCCGCCTGCTTTCTGGGCAGACGCCGGCGGCGTTCTGGAATTCGGTATGCCACGCCAACCCGGTCACCTTGGGCTTGAACTGCGCGCTTGGTGCGCGCGAGATGCGCGGCCATATCGCAGAGCTTGGCCGCGTCGCCGATACCTTCGTCTGTGCCTATCCCAATGCCGGGCTGCCTAACGAGTTCGGCTATTACGACGAAAGCCCTGAATATATGGCCGAGCTGCTCGGCGAGTTCGCCGAGGCCGGCCTGGTCAACGTGGTAGGCGGCTGCTGCGGCACCACGCCCGAGCATATCGCGGCCATTGCCAAGGCGGTTGCCGGCAAGACGCCGCGAGCGATTCCGGATATTCCGCGGCAGTTGCGACTGTCGGGCCTGGAAGCCTTCACGCTCACGCCGGAAATCCCTTTCGTGAACATCGGCGAGCGCACCAATGTCACTGGCTCGGCCAAGTTCCGCAAGCTGATCACCGCCGGTGATTATCCCAGCGCTTTGTCGATCGCGCGCGAGCAGGTGGAGAACGGCGCGCAGGTGATCGACGTCAACATGGACGAGGGGCTTCTCGACTCGGAAGCGGCGATGGTGACCTTCCTCAATTTGATCGCCGCCGAGCCCGACATCGCGCGCGTGCCGGTGATGGTCGACAGCTCGAAATTCTCGGTGATTGAGGCTGGCTTGAAATGCCTGCAAGGCAAGGCGGTGGTCAATTCGATCTCCATGAAAGAAGGCGAGGCCGCCTTTATCGAGCACGCCAAGATCGTGCGCCGCTACGGCGCTGCCGTGGTGGTGATGGCGTTCGACGAAAAAGGGCAGGCCGATACGCTGGAACGCAAATGCGCGATTTGCCGGCGCGCCTACGACATCCTGGTGAACCAAGTCGGTTTCCCGCCCCAGGACATCATCTTCGATCCGAATATCTTCGCCATCGCCACCGGCATGGACGAGCACAACGGCTATGGCGTTGCCTTCATCGAGGCGGCGCGCTGGATCAGGGCCAACCTGCCGCACGTGCACGTGTCGGGAGGCGTGTCCAATCTCTCTTTCTCGTTCCGCGGCAATGAGCGTGTGCGCGAGGCGATGCATTCGGTGTTCCTGTTCCACGCCATCAAGGCCGGCATGGATTTGGGCATCGTCAATGCCGGGCAGATCGCGGTTTATGACGATCTCGATCCGGAACTACGCGAGGCTTGCGAAGATGTGGTGCTCAATCGGCGGGCGGACGCGTCGGAGCGGCTGCTGGCATTGGCGGAAAAATTCCGCGGCAAGGGGCAGGAGGCGAAAGAGGTCGATCTCGCCTGGCGCGAGCGCCCCGTTGAAAAGCGGCTAAGTCATGCGCTGGTGCACGGCATCACCGATTTTATCGAGGCCGACGTCGAGGAGGCTCGCAAGCAAGCCAAGCGCCCCCTCGACGTGATCGAAGGCCCGCTGATGGACGGCATGAACATCGTCGGCGACTTGTTCGGCTCCGGCAAGATGTTCCTGCCGCAGGTGGTGAAATCGGCGCGCGTGATGAAGCAGGCCGTCGCTCATCTCATGCCTTATATGGAGCAGGAAAAGGACGGCCGCAGCCATTCGAGCTCGAACGGCAAGATCGTGATGGCGACGGTGAAGGGTGACGTGCACGACATCGGCAAGAACATCGTCGGCGTCGTGCTCCAATGCAACAACTACGAGGTCATCGATCTCGGCGTCATGGTGCCGGCGGCAAAGATTTTGGAGACCGCCCGCGCCGAAAAGGCCGACATCATCGGCCTGTCCGGTTTGATCACGCCCTCACTCGACGAGATGTGCCACGTGGCGGCCGAGATGGAGCGGCAGGGCTTCGAACTGCCGCTGCTGATCGGCGGCGCGACGACAAGCCGCGTGCATACGGCGGTGAAAATTCATCCGAACTACCAGCGTGGCCAAGCGGTCTATGTGAACGACGCCAGCCGCGCGGTCGGCGTGGCGCAGGCGCTGATGTCGGGCGCGGCCAAGCCCGGCTACATCGCCGAGCTGCGCGGCGAGTACACCAAGATCGCCGCCGCGCATGCGCGCGCGCAATCCGACAAGGTGCGGCTGCCACTTAGCCAGGCGCGCGGAAATGCGCCCAAACTCGATTGGTCGGGCGCCTACCGGCCGCCCAAGCCGACGTTCCTCGGCAGCCGGACGCTGGCCGATTATCCGGTGGCGGAACTGGTCGATTTCATCGACTGGACCCCGTTATTTCAGACCTGGGAACTCAACGGCACATTCCCGGCCATTCTCGACGACCCGAAATTTGGAATCGCCGCGCGCCCGCTCTACGAGGACGCCCGCGCCATGCTCGACAAAATCGT
>JBOHII010000328.1:0-4843 GCA_050725955.1 Pseudolabrys sp.
CCGGCTTGCCGTGCAGGCCGCCATAGCTGAGCATCGCGGTGCAGGCGGCAATACGCTCGTCGGCGAGGTTTTCGGTTTGCGTCGAGCACATGCGCACGTCGCGCATTTGCATCTGCGCACGAGCGGGGGCGGAGAGCGCCAATGCAACGGCCAAGGCCGCCACCGGCGCCACGGCGAACCGCGTTATTGATCGCGTCAAACGCATGCGGATTGGCCTATCGCGTTAACCAAACTCGGTCCGAAAATAAGCGCGCGACCAAAGGCTTGTCTCGGCCCAAGTGGTTAATTGTCCGGGCATGGTTAACGTTTAAAACTTTAATAAAATTCAACCGACCCGTTGATCGGAGGTCTCGGTATTGCCCGGCAGCCGATCGGCCATTTCTGCGCCGGCATCGGGCGAAAGCCGCCAGAAAACAAAAATTGAAAGCGCCGAAATTGCAGCGACGGCCAGGAAGGCCGGGGGAAAATCGCTGGCGCCCAGAATTCCACCGCCCTTGAAGCGGAGCGTGAGTTCCACCGCCAGTGCGCCGATCGCCACGCCCGTCGACACCGACAATTGCTGGGCGACGCTGACCAGCGCCGTTGCGCGGCCGACCCGGCGCGGTTCGACGTCGGCGTAGGCGATCGTGTTGATGCTGGTGAATTGCAGCGACCGGAAAAAGCCGCCGACAAACAGCAATCCCACCATCACCGTGACCGGCGTGTTGTGCGTGAAGCTGGCGCAGACCGCCAGAAAGGCGGAGCTGATCACCGAATTGACTACCAAAACGGTGCGGAAGCCGAAGCGGCGCAGGATCGTCGCGGTCGCCCACTTCATTCCCATGGCGCCGAGCGCCGTCGCGAAGGTGACCATGCCGGATTGGAATGGCGTCATGCCGAAGCCGATCTGCAGCATCAGCGGCAGCAAAAACGGCAGCGCGCCCAGGCCGAGTCTGAAGATGAAGCCACCGGTCACGCTGGCGAAGAATGTTGGCAGCCGGAACAGTGTGAGGTCGAGCGCCGGATCGGCCGTGTGCCGCGCGTGCACCAGGTAGGCGGCGATGAAGAACATGCCGGTGACGATCAGCGCCGCCACCACGGTCCAGGGCAAAAAGTTGAGGCCGAGCACCGAGAATCCGAAAGCAACGCCGGCGATGCCGAGGCCGGCCAGCACCATGCCGACGATATCGAAGCGTTCGCGCTGCTCGCCGCGCAAGTCCTCGATGTAACGGGTGGCGAGCGCGATGCCGAGCAGACCAATCGGCACGTTGATGATGAAAATCCAATGCCAGGTCGCGTAGGTGGTGATGAAACCGCCGACCGGCGGCCCGAGCACTGGGCCGATCAGCGCCGGCGTCGTCACCCAGGCCATGGCGTTCACCAGTTCGCGCCGGCTGATCGAGCGCACCAGCACCATGCGGCCGACCGGCGTCATCATAGCGCCGCCCATGCCCTGCACGATGCGGGCGATGACAAAGTCAGTAAGCGAACTCGACAGCGCGCAGCCGATCGAGCCGAGCACGAACACCGCGATGGCGGCACGGAACACGGTGCGCGCGCCGAAGCGGTCGGCGGTCCAGCCACTCGCCGGGATGAAGATTGCGAGCGAAAGCAAATAGGTGGTGATGGCGAGCTTGAGCGCCAGCGGATTGGTTCCGATATCGGTGGCGATTGCCGGCAGCGAGGTGGCGATCACGGTCGAATCCATGTTCTCCATGAACAGGGCGACCGCGATGATCAGCGGAACGATGCGATCAGGGCGCATTAGCGCATGATCCCGAAAAGTGGGAACCGGTTTCCCGCCTTCGCGAAGCCCGCTTCGGCGGGCGAAGCAAGGTCGGATAAGATCATGCGCATGGTAAAACAACACGGCAAATGCAGTTCGAGCTTAGCAGGTGGGTTCTTCCATAGCAGAGGCGAGGCCGAACGAGGGCGGCCGCGTTCATAACAGCCATGCGAAAGGCCGTTGTTGTGGCGCACTGCCGGACGGCGAACCGCCGTCCACGGTTGATCAAGTCCGGCCAGGCTTTCCCACGACAATACCCTAGGAATCGCCGCCGTCCCGTGCTAACCACCGGCGCCAACCCAAAAAGCGGGCCGTGACGTCGGGCGAGGGGTTCCTCGCGACAGGCATTTTTTCAGCCTTCGGCAGCCGGCCTCGTTTTCCTTTTCGGGTGAGATGGAGTTGGCGATGGCCGGAAAAAACAACGGAAGCCCGCGCGAAGGGCTCACTTTCGACGACGTGCTGATCAGGCCGGGCCTCTCCGAGGTTATGCCTGCCGACGTCGATATCCGTTCCCGCGTCACCCGCTCGATTGCCGTCAATATTCCGATCATGGCTTCCGCCATGGACACGGTGACTGAGGCGCAAATGGCCAGTGCCATGGCGCAGGCCGGTGGCATCGGCGTTATCCACCGTAACCTGGACCCGGAGATGCAGGCGGGCCAAGTGCGCCAAGTCAAGAAGTTCGAATCCGGCATGGTCGTCAATCCGCTCACCATCGAGCCGGGCGCGACGCTGCAGCAGGCGCTCGACCTGATGAAAGAAAACCGTATTTCCGGCGTGCCGGTGGTGGAAGGCGCGGGAAATGGAAAGGCCGGCAGACTGGTCGGTATCCTCACCAACCGCGACGTGCGCTTTGCCACCGATCCGCGCCAGCGCGTCGCCGAATTGATGACCAAAGACAGCCTTGTGACCGTGCGCGAGGGCGTCAGCCAGAACGAGGCTAAGCGGCTCTTGCATCAGCACCGCATCGAGAAGTTGCTGGTGGTGGACGATCAATATCGCTGCGTCGGGCTGATCACGGTGAAAGATATCGAAAAGGCGGTGGCTAATCCGAATGCTTGCAAGGACGAGCAAGGCCGCTTGCGTGTCGCCGCCGCCACCACGGTCGGCGACAACGGTTTCGCGCGCACCGAGGCGCTGATCGCGGCCGGCGTCGATCTGGTGGTGGTCGATACCGCGCACGGCCATTCGCGCTATGTGCTCGACGCCGTCACCCGCATCAAGCGCCTGTCGAACGCGGTGCAGGTGGTGGCCGGCAATGTCGCCACTTCGGAAGGCGCCAAGGCGCTGATCGACTGCGGCGCTGACGCCATCAAGGTCGGCATCGGCCCGGGCTCGATCTGCACCACCCGCATTGTCGCGGGCGTCGGCGTGCCACAACTCACTGCCATCATGGACGCGGTCGAGGCGGCAAAGGCCTCCAACACTCCGGTGATCGCCGACGGCGGCATCAAATATTCCGGCGATCTCGCCAAGGCGCTCGCCGCCGGTGCCGATTGCGCCATGGTCGGCTCGCTGCTCGCCGGCACCGACGAGACGCCGGGCGAGGTGTTCCTCTACCAGGGTCGCTCCTACAAAAGTTATCGGGGCATGGGCTCGGTCGGCGCCATGGCGCGCGGCTCGGCCGACCGCTATTTCCAGCAGGACATTAAGGACGCTCTCAAGCTGGTGCCTGAAGGCGTCGAGGGCCAGGTCGGCTACAAAGGCCCCGTCGCTAATGTGCTGCATCAGCTCGCAGGCGGGCTGCGCGCCGCCATGGGCTATGTCGGCGCCAAGACGCTCGGCGACTTCCACAAGCGCGCCGAATTAATGCGCATTTCGGGCGCAGGCCTTCGCGAGAGCCACGTGCATGACGTGACCATCACGCGCGAGAGCCCGAATTATCCGGGCGCGGGCTAAGCCAAGGCCCGTCTCACTCCTGGTCGAGGAAGGCTTTTACCTTCTTCACGGTCTGATCCGGCTGCTCTTCCATGATCCAGTGTCCGGAATTGGTGATGATGCCGCCTTCGACGTTGGTGCCGACGTCGCGCATGATCGCGGCTTGCTGCTCGCCGAACGATTTCTCGGCGCCGAGCGCAAGGATCGGCATGGTCAGCTTCTTCTCGGCGAAAACCTTGTTGTCCTTCGCGTCTTGCGAAAAGGCGGCGAACTGGTTGAACGCCGCGTGCATATTGCCGGGCCGGGCATAGAGCCTCGCGTAGTGGTTACGCGTGGCTTCGCCGATCGATTTCGGATTGGCCGACAGTTCATTGTAGAAACGGTCGAGATAGATGCGTTCACGGCCCTTCACCAGCCGGTCGACGTCGGGCCCGCGAAAATTGAAATGCCACAGCAGCGGGCTCTTGAGTATTTCGTCCCACGGTCCGATGCCGGGCAAGGGTGCGTCGATCACCACCCATTTAGTGATGCGATCGGGATATTGAGCGGCCAGCGCATAGCCGACCATGTTGCCGATGTCATGAGTGACCAGATCCGGCTTCTGGACATTGAGCTTGTCCATCACCGCGGCGATGCCTTGCGCCTGGGATTTCTTATCGTAGCCGCTGTCGTTGGGGTGCGACGACAGGCCCATGCCGCGCAGGTCGGGCACAATCACGGTGTGGTTTTTGGCCATCACCCTGGCCAATGGCGCCCACATGTCGCCGGTATCGCCGAAGCCGTGCAGCATGACAACGGCAGGGCCATTGCCGCCGACACGGACATAGATCGTGCCGCCCTGGGCTTTGATGCGCTCGGTGCGAAACCCAGCCGGAAACCGTTCGATGTGCGCAAAGGCGGGCAAAGCCCAGGCAAGCAACGCAACAGTCAGAGTTATGTAGACGCTTGTGCGCATCGGCCACCTCTCGGACTCTACTCCGTAAACGCTAGCATTTCGCTTGACCTAAACTAAGTCCAGATGGCTCGCAGGCCGCTGATCGGTGCCAGTCTCATGCGTTTAGGTTCGGAAACCAACCCCGTGGCCTTGCCAGACGGGGAGACCTGGCTTACCGCCTTCATCGACGATGATCGCAGGAACGCGCCAAGCTGCAAAGGCAGCTGCCGGCGCGGCGCCTTGGAGATTTGAATGCCCATTCAATT
>JBOHII010000329.1:0-9554 GCA_050725955.1 Pseudolabrys sp.
CATGCAGAAGGCGGTGAACGAAGCCGTCGCCTTCCAGCGCAATCTCGCGGTCGAGGAGCAGGCGCAGGCGCGCAAGACCATCGCGGATGCGGGCTGCGAGATTATTGAGCCGAGCCCCGCCGAGCACGCCGCGTTCGTTGCCGCCGTGCAGCCGCTCACCGACGACGCGCGCAACATGTATGGCGAGGAGATGTTCGAGCTCGTGCCGCAGGCTTAGGCGCTTGTGTCATGGCCGGGCTTGGCGCGGGCGAGCCCTAAAACAAGCCCGGTCCCGATTGACTCCCTGTGTCGCGCGCGGCTCATATGCCTGCGGTTGAAGGAGCACAGAGCATGAGCCGCCGCCGTCTTTTTGCGCTCGCCGCGACCCTGTGCGCTTTGGTCGCCCTGTCGGCCGCGCCGTTGCGCGCGCAGTCGGTGCCGCCGACAATCCGCATCATTTTCCCGTTCGCGCCCGGCGGTTCCGGCGATGCGCTCGCGCGCCTCGTCGCCGACAAGATGAGCAAGGCGCTGGGCAACACCGTCATTGTCGAAAATCGGTCCGGCGGAGCCGGCCGCATCGGCGTGCGCGACGTGGCGCGGGCAGCGCCCGACGGCGCCACGCTGCTGCTCACGCCGATTGCGCCGATGTCGGTCTATCAGCACGTCTACAAGACGCTCGAATACGATCCGATCAAGGATTTCGCGCCGGTCTCCCAACTCGGCGTCTTTGATTTCGGTATCGCGGTCGGACCGCAGCTCGAGGTCAAGACCTTGAAGGAACTGGTGGCCTGGGCCAAGGCGCATCCCGACAAAGGCAGCTTCGGCATGCCCGCCGCGGGAACGCTGCCGCATTTCCTTGGCGTGATGTTCAGCCGCGCCGCAGGCGTTAATTTCGTGCCGATCGCCTATCGCGGCTCGGCGGCGGCGCTCGCCGATGTCATCGCCGGGCACATCCCGATGATCGTCACCACCACGGCCGATCTGGTGCAAATGGACAAGGCCGGCCGCGTCCGTATCCTCGCGACCTCGGACAAGGCGCGCTCGCCGTTCTTGCCCGACGTTCCGACCTTCCGCGAATCCGGCTACGACCTCGTGGCGAACGGCTGGTACGCCGTATTCGCGCCGGCCAAAACCCCGTTTGCGCTGATCGAGCGCTACAGCAAGGTAATGGCGGCGGCGGTCCACGCGCCCGACGTCAGCGCCAAGCTGAAGGCGTTCGGCCTCACCCCGACCGGAACGAGCGCGGCCGAGCTTGGCCGCATCCAGAAGGACGATTCCGCGATCTGGGCGCCGGCGGTGCAGGCCTCCGGCTTTACCGCACACGACTGAGACGATTGCCGCTGCGTCGGCGCGAACGGATGACGGCAATTGTCCCGGTGCATTTAACCAACCCGAAAGCATAATGCGTCGATCGCAATTGCAGGGTTTACGCCGCCGCAACCACTCTCTTGTACACAGCGTCGATGCATTCCCCGGCACCGGCGCTCGTCCCGACCCAAACCATCCGCCCGCTCGCGCTCGCCGTGCGCCGGCTCAGCAAACGTTTCGACCGGCCCGCGGTCGACGCGCTCGATCTCGCCGTCTATGCCGGCTAGTTCTACGCGCTGGTCGGCCCCAACGGCGCCGGCAAGACCACCACCTTGCGCATGGTGGCCGGGCTGCTGCGCCCCGACGCCGGCTCGATCGCCATCGAGGGTATCGACGCGCTTGCCGATCCGGTGGCGGCCAAGCAAATCACCGCCTGGGTGTCCGATGAGCCGATGATTTACGACAAGCTCACGCCGTTCGAATATCTCGAATTCGTTGCCGGGCTCTGGCGCATCGACGCCAAAACGGCGGAGTTGCGCGCACACGACCTGTTCGGCTGGCTTGGCCTCGAACCGCACGCGCACGAGCGCTGCGAAGGTTTCTCCCGCGGCATGCGGCAGAAAGTGGCGCTCGCCGGCGCGCTGGTGCACGATCCCAAACTGATCATCCTCGACGAACCGCTCACCGGGCTCGACGCCGGCTCCGCCCGCCTGGTGAAAAACGTGCTGCGCGAGCGCGTCGCTGCCGGCGGCACCGTGATCATGACGACGCATATCCTGGAAGTCGCCGAGCGCATGGCCGACCGCATCGGCGTCATCGCCGGCGGGCGCCTCATCGCCGAAGGCACACTCGACGAATTGCACCGACAGACCGGCAAAACCGCCGCCAGCCTGGAAGACACGTTCCTCACGCTGGTCGCCGACCCGGTTGCCCAAACGGTCGCCGCCGAGTGAGCCGTCCCGACACCATGGTCTGGCTCGCCGGGCACGAGCTGCGGCTCGGCTGGCGCGACTGGGTTTCGCTGATGACCGCCGGCCGCCGCAACCGCGCGCGCACGGTCGCCATCGCGCTCATCGTGTTCGGCGCCTTCATGCACATGTTCGCCTATTGGATCGTGGCGGGCTATGCCGACGCCACGGTCGCCTCCGACACTGCGACGCTGGTCGGCGTCACCGGCATGCTGGTGCTGTCATGGTCGCTGCTCCTGTCGCAGGCCATGGAGTCGGTCACCCGCGCGTTCTATGCCCGCTCCGATCTCGATCTGGTGCTCACGTCGCCGGTGTCGGCGCGCAAGATTTTTTCCGTGCGCATGGGCCGCATCGCCGCCGCGGCGGTCGTCATCGCCATGCTGCTGGCGGCGCCGTTCATCAATGTGCTGGCGGTGCTCGGCGGCCCGCGCTGGCTCGCCGCCTACGGCGTGGTCGCTGCCATGGGCGCCGTGGCCGCGGCGGCCGCACTCGCGCTCACCATCGCGCTGTTCCGCCTGGTCGGGGCCAAGCGCACGCGGTTGATCGCGCAGGTGGTGGCAGCCGTGGTCGGTGCCGCCTTTGTCATCGGCCTGCAGATCGCGGCGATCTTCTCCTCCGGCAGCATTTCGCGCTTCGCCGCGCTGCAATCGCATTGGATGCTGTCGCATGCGCCCGATACGGCGAGCGCCTTCTGGTGGCCGGCGCATGCGGTTCTCGGCGACGTGCGTGCGCTCGCCGCCGTGGTCGGCTTCGGTTTCGCGCTTCTGGTGATCGCCATCGCGCTGTTCTCCGGGCGCTTCGGCGACCACGCTTTGGCGGCCGCCGGTGTCTCCTCGACGGTGGTGCGCCAGCGCCGCTGGTCGCTCGCCTTCCGCCGCCGCTCGCCGCCGCGCGTGCTGCGGCAGAAGGAGTGGACGCTGCTCGCGCGCGACCCCTGGCTGATCTCGCAGACGCTGATGCAGATTCTCTATCTGCTGCCGCCGGCCTTGCTGCTGTGGGTCACCTTTCGCCACGGCGATTCCTATGTGGTGCTGATCCCGGTGGTGGTGATGGCGGCCGGCCAACTGGCCGGCGGCCTGGCCTGGCTGTCGATTTCGGGCGAGGACGCGCCCGATCTGGTGGCAAGCGCGCCGCTCCCCGCGGGGCGTATCCTGCGCGCCAAGATCGAAGCGGTGCTCGGCATGATCGCGCTGGTGTTTGCGCCGATCGTGGCGGTGCTGGCGATGGATGCGCTGATCGCAGGCCTTGTTGCCGCACTCGGCATCCTGGCGTCTGCGGCGGCCGCCACGCTCATTCAGATCTGCTTCCGCACGCAGGCCAAGCGCAGCCAGTTCCGCCGCCGGCAGACCTCCTCGCGCATCGCCACCTTCGCGGAAGCGTTCTCCTCGATCGCCTGGGCCGCGACCTCGGCGCTGGCTGCGGCCGCAAGCTGGACGGCATTGGGTCCGGCGCTGATCGGGCTCGCCATCCTCATCGGCGTACGCACGATCAGCCCGCCCAATGCTCAGGCAAACGCCGCGCGATAGCGCTGGCGCGCCACCAGCGCGCCGATCACCGCCAGATTGAGCAGGTTCGAGCCGATGCCGGCGGCGAAGGCCGTCGCGTAATAGCCGAAATGATCGTACAGCAGACCGGCGAGCCAGCCGCCGGTTGCCATGCCGACGCTGTTGAACAAGAGCAGCGTCGGAATCCGCCAGGATGCCTCCGAGGCCGGGAACAGTTGGCGCAGCGCCAGCACATAGGCCGGGATGATGCCGGAAAAGCCCAGCCCGAACGCGGCCGCCACGGTGAACAGCCCGACCTCGTTTTGCGTCAACAAAAAGGCGATCATGGCCGAGCACTGCCAAGCCGAGCCTATCAGCACGGTTGAGAGCCCGCCGATGTGGTCGGAGATCGCGCCCCAGATCTGCCGCGAGAGGAAGGCGGTGCCGAGCAGCACCGACAGCATCAACGCGCCGGTCGAGCGGGAGATGCCGAGGTCGCTGCAAAACGCCACCAGATGGCTCTGCGGCATCGCCATCGGGATGCAGCACAGCACCGCCGCACAGCACATCAGCGCGAACACCAAGTTGGGCGGCCAGCCTAATACGCGCGCCTTTTGGCCGGCGCGGCCCGCGCTCGCCGCTGGCTGCATCACCTCAGGCGAACGGCGAAAAAAAATCGCCGCCAGCGGCACGATGATGACGATCTCGGCCAGGGCGTACCACAGCATCGTTTGACGCCACCCGAAAGCGGCGATGGCGCGCTCGAACACCGGCGGCCACATGGCGCCGGCGAGATAACTGCCGCTCGCGATCAGCGCCAGCGCCGAGCCGCGCCTGCGGTCGAACCAGTGGCTGACATAGATGTAAATCGGTGCATTGATGCCGCCGAGCCCGATCAGCCCGATAAACAGCCCGTGCCCGATCCACAGCGGCCAGGGCGGGCCGAAGGTCGACAGTGTCAGGCCAACGCCGATCATCAGCGCGCCGAACATCACGGTCCAGCGAGTGCCGATGCGGTCGGCGATGCGACCCATCATGATGCCGCCGGCGCCCGAGCCGAGCCAAGCGAGCGCCGACGCAAGCGCCGGCACCGAGCGCGCGCCGCCCGCTTCGGCGGCGATATCTTTGAGCGCCACCACCGTGATCCAGGCGGCGCCGGACGCCATCATCATGATGAGCAGCGCCACCGAGGCGACAAGCCAGGACGCTCGGCTTTCGACCGAAGAGGAGGGGGAGTGCAGCATTCAGGAATCCCGGCGGGCGGGTCTCTTTTACAGACCGGTGAAAATTTGACTACCCACACGACTGTGGGACTGCTCTGTCTGCTGCCTTGCGCCAAAATGCGCCAAATGCCGCCCGGCTGAAACATCGTTCTAGGCCGCTACCCGAGAACGAAATTGACCACAGGCCCTTGAGGTGTAAGGTTTTCTCCGCCCATCGCGTTTTGCGTTCGAGCCTCGCAACCCTATATGAGGGGCGTCCCGATGCCGCTACATTGCGGCGGCGGGGACGCCCGGCTAAGGCCATCGAATGACGCTGCAAACCGTCAGCCTCGACGACAAATACGACCTCACCCAGGCCCACGTCCTGGTGACCGGCTATCAGGCGCTGATCCGCGCCTGCCTGATGCAGAAGGAGCGCGACCGCCGCGCCGGGCTCAACACCGCCGGCTTCGTCACCGGCTATCGCGGTTCCCCACTTGGCGGGCTCGACCAGCAATTCATGCGCGCCAACCGGTGGCTCGATGCCGCCGACGTCAAATTCCAGCCCGGCATCAACGAGGAACTCGCCGCTACCGCGCTCTGGGGCACGCAGCAGGCGGAACTGCGCGGCGAGGGCAAGTTCGATGGCGTGTTCGGCATGTGGTACGGCAAGGGCCCGGGCGTTGACCGCTCCGGCGACGTGTTCCGCCACGCCAATCTCGCAGGCACGTCGAAAAACGGCGGCGTGATTGCGCTGATGGGCGACGACCACACCGCGGAATCCTCCACGACAGCGCATCAGTCGGAATTTCATTTTGTCGACGTGATGATGCCGATCCTCAATCCGGGCGGCGTGCAGGAAATCATCGACTACGCGCTCTATGGCTGGGCGATGTCGCGCTTCACCGGCGCATGGACCGCGCTCAAATGCATGCACGAGACGGTGGAATCGACCGGCGTGGTCGACGCCAGTCTCGATCGCATCAAGCTCGTCATGCCGACCGATTTCCGGATGCCGGAGGGCGGGCTCAACGTCCGCCTCATCGACTCGATCCTCGGCCAGGAAGCGCGCCTGCACGATTTCAAGCGCGACGCCATGCTCGCATTCGTGCGCGCCAACAAGCTCAACAAGCTCATCACCTCGGGCGGGCGCAATCCGAAGATCGGCGTCATCACCACCGGCAAGGCCTATCTCGACGTGCGCCAGGCGCTCGACGAACTCGGCATCGACGAAGTCAAGTGCAACGATTTCGGGTTGCGGCTGTTCAAGGTCGGCTGCGTGTGGCCGATCGGGCGGGCGGAACTCGCAGAGTTTGCGCAGGGGCTCGACCTCATCATCGTGGTCGAGGAAAAGCGTTCGCTGATCGAAGTGCAGGTACGCGAGGAATTGTACGGCACCGCCAACCAGCCGGTCTGCATCGGCAAGAAGGACGAGCAAGGCAACTGGCTGTTCCCGGTCAAGGGCGCGCTCGATCCCAACGACGTGGCGATCTGCATCGGCGAGCGGCTGCTACGCGTCGCCGCCAACGAGGAGCTGGCCGCCAATGTGGCGCGGCTGAAAGCGGCGCAGCGCGCGCTCACCGAGACCGCCGACGTCGCGCAGCGCATTCCCTATTTCTGCTCGGGTTGCCCGCACAACACCTCGACCCGCGTGCCGGAAGGCAGCCGCGCCTATGCCGGCATCGGCTGCCACTACATGGCGCAATGGATGGAGCGCGACACGCTCGGCTATACCCAGATGGGCGGCGAGGGCGCCAATTGGATCGGCGAGGCGTCGTTCTCGAAGCGGCCGCACGTATTCCAGAACCTCGGCGACGGTACCTACAATCACTCCGGCTATCTGGCGATCCGCGCGGCCATCGCCGCCGGCACCACCATGACCTACAAGATCCTGTTCAACGACGCGGTGGCCATGACCGGCGGGCAGGCCAATGAAGGCGTGCTGAACGTGCCGCAGATCGCCCGCCAGGTCGCCGCCGAAGGCGCCGCCCGCGTCGTCGTGGTCACCGATGAGCCGTGGAAATACCCCCGGGATACCGACTGGCCGCGCGGGCTGACCGTGCACCACCGCAGTGAGCTTGACGCCGTCCAGCGCGAACTCACGACCGTGCCGGGCGTCAGCGTCTTGATCTACGACCAGACTTGCGCCGCCGAGAAACGTCGCCGCCGCAAGCGCGGCACCTACCCCGATCCCGACAAGCGTGTGGTGATCAACGATCTCGTCTGCGAAGGCTGCGGCGACTGCGGCGTGAAATCGAACTGCGTGTCGGTGCAACCGCTGATGACCGAATGGGGCCGCAAGCGCACCATCGATCAGTCGAGCTGCAACAAGGACTATTCCTGCATCAACGGCTTCTGTCCGTCCTTCGTCACCGTGCATGGCGCGAAATTGAAGAAAGGCGAGGGCGTGGCCGAGCCGCGGGATTGGCCGGAGCTGCCGGCCCCGCGTCTGCCGCTGATCAATCACCCTTACGGCATCATCGTCACCGGCATCGGCGGCACCGGCATTGTCACCATCGGCGCCATCGTCGGCATGGCCGCGCATCTGGAAGGTAAAGGCGCCGGCGTCATCGACATGGCCGGACTCGCCCAGAAGGGCGGCGCGGTCTTCAGTCACATCCGCATCGCCAATGCACCGCAGGATATTCACGCCATCCGCGTCGCCGCCGGCGGCGCCGACCTGGTGCTCGGCGGCGACAGCGTGGTGGTCGGCAGCAAGAAGGTGCTCGGCGCCATCAAGGCGGGTCACACGAGGGTGGTGGTCAATACCGCGGAATTCCTGCCTGGCGACTTCACCCGCAATGCCGACTATTCATTGCCGACCGAGCGGCTCAAGCGCGCCATCACGGCGGCCGCCGGTCCCGGGCAGAGCCATTTCGTCGATGCCAGCCGGCTAGCCACCGCGCTGCTCGGCAATTCCATCGGCGGCAACATGTTCATGCTCGGTTACGCCTATCAGGCCGGCGCATTGCCGCTGTCGGCGGAGGCGATCGAGCGCGCGATCGAAATGAACGGCGAGGCGGTGGCGATGAACATCGCCGCCTTCCGCTACGGCCGCCGCGCCGTCGTCGATCCCGCCGCGCTGGAAGCGCTGGTGAAGCCGGCGCCGCAGGCGGTCAACGATTCGCTCAAACTATCTCAGTCTTTTGCCGAGACTGTGGATCGCCGGGTCGCCTTCCTCACCGCCTATCAGAACGAACGCTACGCGCGGCGCTATCGCGATTGGGTCGAACGGGTGAAGACCGCCGAAGCCAACAAGACGCCGGGCCGCTGCGCGCTGACCGAAGCGGTGGCGCGCTATCTGTTCAAGCTGATGGCCTACAAGGACGAATACGAGGTGGCGCGGCTTTATGCCGACACGTCTTTTGTCGCGCGGGTTAAATCAACTTTCGACGGCGACCGCCTGCGCTTCGAATTTCATCTGGCGCCGCCAATCCTGGCGCGGCGTGACAAGCTCACCGGCGAGCCGAAAAAGATGTCGTTTGGTCCGTGGATACTTCAAGCGTTCCGCGTGCTGGCGAAACTCAAGAGTCTGCGCGGCACGCCGTTCGATCCGTTCGGCTATTCCGCCGAGCGCAGAACAGAACGGAAGTTGATCGCGGAGTACTGCGATCTACTCGGCGAATTCTGCGAACATCTTACCGTGGACAATCATCACCTCGCCGTCGAACTCGCTTCTCTGCCGGAAAAAATCCGCGGATTCGGACCGGTGAAGCAACGCCACCTCGCCGCCGCCAAGGCCGAGGAAGCCGCCTTGCACGAGCAATTCGGCGCCGGTTCCACGCCGTTTCTCAAGGCGGCGGAATAATTTAAAACACGCTGTGCGACGAAATACCGACGGTTCCAAGGCTTGACCGGCCTTCGGCGGTGTTTTCATATCGTGGCAACAAGCCGCCAGCAGAAGCGGTGAGGGGTTCAGGGAGGATCAGGCTGTGGCGACAAGCGCCGCCGCTCCGGCGGATACGTTTCCTAAGCTATTGATTCATAACGCGCAATTGTTCGGCGCGCGGCCGGCTATGCGGCAAAAGGACCTCGGCATCTGGCAGACTTGGGATTGGGCCGAGATGTATGACATCGTCCGCGCCTATGCGGTCGGCCTCAACCGTCTCGGCCTCAAGCGGGGCGAGACCATCGCGATTGTCGGGGCAAACAGGCCGAAGCTCTATTGGTCGGTGATGGCCGCCCAGATGCTCGGCGCGGTGCCGGTGCCGGTCTATGCCGACGCGGTCGCCGACGAACTCTCCTTTGTGCTCGCCCACGCCGAGGTACGCTTTGCCGCGGTCGAGGACCAAGAACAAATCGACAAGATCATGTCGGTCATGGATCGTCTGCCCAAGCTCGAGGAGATGGTCTACGACGAGCGCCGCGGCTTGCGCGACTACGATCATAGCCACCTGCATCCGATCGACGACATCATCGCGGCTGGCCGCAAGGCGCTGGCTGATCCGAAAGTCGCCGCCTGGCTCGACGCCGAGATCGCCGCCGGAAAAGGCAGCGATCCATCCATCATTCTCTACACGTCGGGTACAACCGGCGCGTCGAAAGGCGTTGTTCTGACCGGCGAGCGTTCGATCAAGGCGGCGACCGACACGGTCAAATTCGACAAATTGAAC
>JBOHII010000330.1:0-5700 GCA_050725955.1 Pseudolabrys sp.
GCCAAGCCGTTCCGCATGCCGGTGCAATGGGTCAATCGGCCCAATTCGGAATTTCGCGGCTTTGCCGGCACGATCGTGAGCGGCAGCGCCAAAGCCGGCGATGAGGTCGCCATTCTGCCGTCCGGACAGACCAGCAAGATCAAAACCGTCGTCGGCGCCGGCGGCGACCGCGCCGGTGCGCTGGCGCGCGATTCGGTAACCGTCACGCTCGCCCACGAGATCGATATCGCGCGCGGCGACATGCTGGCCGCACTGCGCGACCGTCCACAGGTCGCCGATCAATTCGTCGCCCATCTGGTGTGGATGTCGAGCGAGCAACTATTCCCCGGTCGCAGCTATTTCATGAAAATTAACAGCTGCACCATTGCGGCGACGGTGAGCGAACTCAAGCATCGGATCGATGTCAATTCGCTGTCGAAGCTCGCCGCCAAGACGCTCGGCTTGAACGAAGTCGGCGTTTGCAATGTGTCGGTCGCTCGCCCGGTCGCCTTCGATGCCTATGCCGACAACCGCGACACCGGCGCTTTTATCCTGATCGACCGCTATACGAACGAAACGGTCGCCGCCGGCATGATCGATTTCGCGCTGCGCCGCGCCACTAACATCCACCACCAGAATCTGACGGTCAGCAAGACCGAGCGCTCGCGGCTCATGCATCACCGCCCGGCGGTGCTGTGGTTTACCGGCCTGCCGGGCGCCGGTAAATCGACCATCGCCAATCTGGTGGAATCCGCGCTGCACGCGCGCGGCGTCCACACCATCATGCTGGACGGCGACAATGTGCGGCACGGATTGAACCGGGACCTGGGCTTTGCCGAATCCGACCGGGTGGAGAACATCCGGCGCATCGGTGAGGTCGCCAAGCTGATGACCGACGCCGGGCTGATCGTGCTCTGCTCGTTCATCTCGCCGTTCCACGCCGAGCGCCGCATGGTGCGCGAACTGCTCGACGGGGGAGAGTTCGTGGAGATTTTCGTCGATACGCCGCTCAACGAGTGCATCGCGCGCGATCCCAAAGGATTGTACCGGCGCGCGCTCGCCGGCGAAATTAAGAATTTCACCGGCGTCGATCAGCCCTATGAAGTGCCGGAAAATCCCGAAGTGCGGCTTGAGGCCGGGCGCAAGGACGCCGACCGGCTGGCGAACGAGGTGATTGAGGCGCTGGTCGCGCGGAAGACTCTGTAACGGCTGCCGCGCGTACGCTGTAGGTATCCGCTGGTATATCACGTCGTAATCCAAGGCGGACAGGGTATGTCTTCTCAAGGCGACGATAAGCGCGCGAATGGCGTCGGTGCGCCGGCGCGACTGTTCATCGTCGAATTTGATCTGGGCAATCTCTCAAGTCATTTTTACAATCAAGTCCTGGGATTCAAGCTGGCCGCCGAGCAATCGGGGTTGGTGCCGTGCGTCTTGCTGCGCAAGGACGTTGACGCTTCGCTTGCCGTTCCGTTGGCGGCCCACAAAGTGATCGATTTCGCGCCGAGTGGCGCCGGACCGCTCGCCTACGAACTCGATTGTTTCGCGGATGACAACCAGCAGCTCCAGTCACTATGGGCGGCCATTGACAAGATGTCGATATCGAGCCGCGACATTGTGCTGATCACGTCGGGGCGCCCGGCCGTTATCTACAGCCTCGGCGCATGGTTGGGCCGGCTGGAACGAGAAAGCCGCCCCGCCGTTTTTATGCGGTTTTACGAATACGATTATTTGGATTCGAACCCCAAGAGCTCCGCCGAGCCGGGCTGGATGTTCCGGTTCGCCGCAAATGACCTGAGACTCAGGCCCGGACAAGAACGGGTATTTTTCACCGTAAATAATAGAAAAGTGGTGATACCGCTGGCCCAATTGTGCGCGCGGCGGGTATTTCAACTTCCGCTTCCCAAATATTACGGTGAGACGCCGCATGCCGGTGACGCGCGTGCCGGCTCGCCGGTGGTTTATGTTCACCTCAACGCGCGAAGCGGCGTTATGTTGGATAATATCCAATCCGTTATCAGAACCATCCTGGAGAAGCGCCCGCAGGTGAAATTTCTTCTCAAATATTGCCAAAATGCACTCGGTCGCGAATCAAATGCCGAACTAAGCCCTGACCTCGTTGAACGCGGGGTCGAATTGATGCCCACCGAGTTGTCCGAATCCGAATACCTGCACACGATTGCGCGCAGCGATATCGTTTTTCTTCCATACGAGGTGACCGAGTACGCCACACTGGCGTCAGGCGTATTCGCCGAAGGCGCCGCATTCGGCAAGGTCATCGTGTACCCGGAAAACTCTTGGATGGCTGACCAGGTGGCCGAGGGCCGGGCCGCCGGGGTCGGTTTTGCAAAGACAAATGAATCGGAAATCAGCGCGGCGATTCTGCGAGCCCTCGCCTCGTTGCCAGCCTTGTCGAAGGCGGCGCGGGAGCGAGCGGATGCTTTCCGGAAACATCATAGCTGCAGGAGAAACCTTGACCTGATGCTTGGCCTTGCCGCCGAGAATCACGACATGGAGCTGACTTATTCGCTGGGAACGATCATAAGCTTCAAAAGAGGCGCCCAACCGCGAAGTTATATGGGCCGCGGGTGGAGCCGCGCCGAAGTCCAAGGTATTTGGACCGACGGGCCGACGGCGGAACTGGCTTTTCGAATTGAACCGAAGCCCGGCGGCGCCCTCGGCGTTCGCGTCCGGCTCACGCCTTTTGTCGTCAAAGGACGCACGCAGAGTGTCGCAATTTCGGTCAACGGGGTTGAACTGTGCGAGTGGAGTTTTGCGGATAACGAAGAGCGCCGCATGGTCTGGCGCGATTTCGCGATTCCGTCGCAAGTGGTTGCCGGCGGCGAGATCAAGCTGCTTTTGCGGGTGAAGAATCCGCTCGCGCCCAAACAGTTCGGTATCTCCAACGATGCACGCGCGTTGGGGGTCATGTTCCACGAGATGGTTGTCGATTACACTGCAGCCCAGGAAATCTCGTCAGTCGAACCGCTTCAGTAACGGTTGCCTTCGCGCTCTTGTTGCGCGACCCATTCCGATAACGTCGTCGCTGCCGATTCTGAATTCCCGCGGTTGCGCCGGCCCGCCGTTGCTTTGAGTTTATTCTCAATATGCTTTTCCGCGCGTTCACGCGGCTGCGCCGCCGAATCCGACTTCGGGGACGTCGTTTCGACAGCGGATTTTTCCGCAGCCTCTTTTTCTAGACGGAGTTTTCTCAGCCGCTCCGTCTTCTGGCGTTCCGCTTCGGCGTGAGCGTCGGCGGGTAAAACCGCGTCCTGACGCGCGACCTGGGCCGAGACCAAGAGGCCGATGATCGTTTCTTCGCCAAGCGCCTTGCAGGCTTCCAGCCGATGCAGTCCCTCGACCAGAACGTAGCGGCCTTCGTCGGGTCGCACCAGAATGGGGGCTTGTTGTCCGACCTGCAAAATGCTCTCGGCGATTTCCTGAACCGCCTCGGCGTTGAGCGTCTTGCGTTTTTTCAGCGGAACATAAATCTTGTCGATTGGGAATTTTTCCGGCTTGAGCACAGCTTCTACTCCGTCGTCGCCCAACCAAATCCAAATCTGCCGACGCCGCAAACCAAGTCTGTCCAGACCGGGCTTCCCGGTCAAGTCATTGCGCGCATCGATCGGTTGTGCCGAGGGCGGGTTCCATGAGAACCGGCCTAGGTTCTTTTATAAATATCCTCTATGCGCTCGATGTCGTCCTCGCCGAGGTAGCTGCCGGTCTGCACCTCGATCAATTCGAGCGGGATTTTCCCCTGGTTGGCCATGCGGTGAACGCTGCCGATCGGGATATAAACAGACTCGTTCTCATGCACGGATTGAATCGTATCCCCGATCGTCACTTCGGCAGTGCCGCGCACGACCACCCAGTGTTCGGCGCGGTGGCGGTGCTTTTGCAGCGACAATACGCCGCTGGGGATCACCACGATACGCTTGACCTGGAACCGCTCGCCCATGTCGATCGATTCGTAGTAGCCCCACGGCCGGTGTACGCGCCTATGATCGGTGGCCTCGTGCCGCTTGGCGGTCTTGAGTTTGGCGACCAGCTCTTTGACCTCCTGCGCGCGGGCGCGCGGGATTACCATCACGGCGTCGGAAGTGCTTACCACCACCAGGTCCTTGACGCCGACCGCGGCGATGAGGTGTCCGTCGGAGTGCAGCACGCAACCGGACGCATCCACCGCCACCGCCTGGCCATGCACGACGTTGCCGGCGGCGTCGCGCGGCGTGATATCGAACAGCGCGTCCCAACTGCCGATGTCCGACCAGCGAAAATCGCCGGCCACAACCGCGGCGCGGTCGGTTTTTTCCATCAGCGCGTAGTCGATCGATTTTTGCGGCGCCCGCGCGAAGGCGTCCGGCTGCAGGCGCAGGAAGCCGAGGTCGGTGGACGCGCCGGCAACCGCGGCCTCGACCGCCTCGGCCATCGCCGGCTCCAGCCGGGCGAGTTCGGACAACAGCACGTCGGCACGGAACAGGAAATTGCCGGAATTCCACAAATAGCCGTCGCGCAGATAGCGTGCCGCGGTGGCGGCGTCCGGCTTTTCGACGAAGCTCTTGACGGCGTGCACGCCGCTCTTGCCGATTGCTTCGCCGGGCAGGATGTAGCCGTAGCTGGTTTTCGGCTCGGTCGGCTTGATGCCGAATGTGACGATGCGCCCGGCGTCGGCTGCCGCACGGCCAGCGATGCAAGTGGCGCGGAATTGCGGCGCGTCGAGGATGATATGGTCGGCGGCAAGCGCCAGCACCACGGCTTCCGGGTCGCGCTTGAGCGCAACCGCGCTGGCGGCGGCAATGGCCGGTGCGGAATCGCGCCGCAGCGGCTCGATCACCACCGTCGCCTCGACCCCAACCGCCTCGGCCTGCCGGTGGGCGAAGAAATGGAAATTCGGCCCGGTGATCACGATCGGGGCGGCGAACATCGGATCGCGCACGCGCAGCAGCGTTTCCTGGTAGCTCGACCGGTCGCCGACCAGGGGCAGGAACTGCTTGGGCAGGGCGTCGCGCGACACCGGCCAAAGCCGCGTGCCGGCGCCGCCGGCGAGAAGGATGGGGATAATGGGCGAGGGCATGGGTTTAGCGGGCTCGTCGGGGCTCTATGTTCGGAGCGGGAATCGTCTTAAGGCAGTTCGGCGTCTCTGGCCATCGCTATCGTCGCGCAGCGTCCGATTCCATTCAACTGCCGCAGCGGCATTTTGCCCCTGCCGCAGCCGAGTTCACCGATGATTGATCGCATGCTCACGGTAGGCGGACTGACGCTGTTGTCGCGGGTGACGGGCTTTGTCCGCGACATCGTGCTGGCCGCGATCCTCGGCGCCGGGCCGGCGGCCGACGCCTTCTTCGTCGCCCTGCGGCTGCCGAATCATTTCCGCGCCATTTTCGCCGAGGGCGCCTTCAATGCCGCCTTTGTTCCCGCCTATGCCCGCATCCGCGAGCAGGGCGGGCCGGCGCGTGCCGGGCTGTTCGCCGACCGTGTGTTTACCCTGCTGCTGGCGTGCCAGATCGTTTTACTGACGGTCGCTTTATTGTTCACGCCGGCGGTGATCGATGTGCTGGCACCGGGTTTTGCGCGCGACCCGCAACGCTTTGGGCTGGCGGTCGATCTCACCCGCATCACCTTTCCCTATTTGCTGCTGATCACGCTGGTGACGTTTTACGGCGGCATCCTCAACGCCTTGCAGCGCTTCGCGGCGGCAGCCGCCGCGCCGATCCTGCTCAATCT
>JBOHII010000331.1:0-2692 GCA_050725955.1 Pseudolabrys sp.
CCCTCTCCCCGCTGGGGAGAGGGTTGGGGTTAAGGGGGTTCCTGAACCTCGTAGGCCATAACCCTCACCCGGATTGCTTCGCAATCCGACCTCTCCCTATGGGAGAGGTGAAGCGTGCTCGCTGCGATTCAATCTGAAACAAAAACGCTTTAATTAACCGTCCCACCCCGATAGAACGCCGCGGCGTCGGCCGAGAACGCCTTGCGTGAGGCGGGATCGAGATAAATCATGTGCCCGCCACGATAGAGCTTGAGCTGCGTGCGTCCGAGCGGCGCGAGCGGCGGCAGGTGATCGAGCACGTAGCGCGTTATGCCGTAGGGCGTGATCATGTCCTCCATGCCATGCGCGATCAGCAGGCGGAACGACGGGTTGAAGGCGAGCAGGGTGCGCAGATCGTCTTCCGCGCTCGCCTGCAGGCGGCCGCCGTGCCAGTCCCAGTGGCTGGTGACTTCGCCCGGCAGCAAGGCATAAGTCATCTCGGTCTTGAAGCCGAGCTCATTGCGCGCGTAGGCCGCCATGGCGCCGCCATAGGCGCGGGTGACGCCGTCGAGGATTGGATCGGCGCCGCGCGCCGAGCGCGATTCCGGATAGGGATCGTCGACCGCGAAGTCGGCGTCGTAGCGGCTGACGATCTTGCCGTTCGGACGCAGGTTTTTCACGTAGGCGTCTTCGACAAAGCCGCGCGCCTGCGTCACCACGTCAAGCGGCAGCCCGGTCATTTGCGCGACGCGCTCGTAGAACGGCTTGCCGGCGGCGCCCTGCGGCGGCGCCCCCGCCATGGTGGTCAGATACTCGGTCATGGCAAATTTTTCCGCAGCGGCCAGCGCCGCCGGGCTGAACGCGTTCTTGCGTTCGAGTTCGGCCGCCGCCAGCGACGGCAATTGCAGCGCCGCACGCAGCGCCGATTCGTTGTCGCCGAAGGTGAGCCAGCCTTCCAGCATTGGCGACAGCATCACGATGCTGGAGACCACGATGCCCTGGTCCCGTTGCAGCGCGCGCGCCACCTTGGCGGCGCGGAAGCCGCCATAGCTTTCGCCGAACAGATATTTCGGCGAGCCGGGCCGGTTGTTCTTGGCGATGTAGAGCGCGATCGCCTTGGCGAAGGAGTCGGCGTCGCCGCGGACGTTCCAGAAATGCTTGGCATCGTCCGGCTTAACGGTTCGGCTCCAGCCGGTGCCGATCGGATCGATCAGCACCAAATCCGTGAAGCGGAGCCAGGTGTCGGGATTGTCGCGCAATTGCGCGGACGCCGCGTCGTGGCCGTCCGGTCCGAGATCGAGGATGCGCGGGCCGACCAGGCCGAGATGCAGGAAGGCGGAGGCAGCGCCGGGCCCGCCGTTGAATACGAAGGTGAGCGGCCGGTTGGCGCCGGCATCCTTGGCGACGTAGGCGGTGTAAAACACCGCCGCGCTCTGCTCGCCGGATTGGTCGTAGAAGGCGAGCGTGCCTGCGGTCGCCGTGTAGGCGAGGCGGCCCTGCGCGGTGTCGATCGAATGTTCGGTGACGGCATCGGCCGGCAGCAGGCGCAGCACACCTTTGCCGGCCTCGTGCTGTTCGGCGCGCGGCGGCGGCTTTTGCGCTGCCGATTTCGCCGCCTCTTGCGCGGCGGCCGTGCCGATGCCGGCAGCGAGGATCACCGCCAGAGCAAGATGCACCATCGAAGTCGTTTTCATCGCATGCCCGATCAATTGTCACGCCGCGCCGCAGGCAAGCGGCAACGATAGCACGTGCCGCCCGCTTGGATGCTCCGATCTAGCCGGCCGCAATGTGGGGTTTGTGGGGCGACGCTTCACGCCGTCGCGACGGCGAGGCGCAGGCTGTTGTCGTGCACACGGCGGCGCACCGGCTGATAGGCGCGTTCGGCCGCGATCATCAACCCTTCGCCCTGCACCAGCGCATTCAGCAGCGCCACCTCGGCGTCGGCAAGGGCGTCGAGTTTTTCGGCGATCATGCGGTCGGCTTCGGCCGCTGCCTGCGGCCCGCCTTGCGCCAGGCGCGCCAAGCGCATCGAGATCACGTCCTGCACTTCGCAGGCAAAACGCAGCGATTCAAACCAGGCATTCCAGGCTTCGAGCACGACGGGTCCCCGCTCGATGTGCCGCCGGAACAGCCGTTTCCGGATCGGCGAACGGGAACTATCGCGCAAGGTTTACAAGGATGAATTACGTCGTTGATTAAAATTGTAGCGAATTCGCCGGGGCAAACGCGGCGTCAGATGAGCCGCAGACGCAGGCGCCGACCGCGTCAAGCGATCGGCGCCGCATGCCGGAAGGCGCGTTAACGCCGGCGGAAGTTCGGCCGGCGTTGCTGCGGGGAGGGGGAGGGGGTGTCGCCCTTGTGGCGGAAGCTGATGCGTCCGCGCTGCAAGTCATAGGGCGACATTTCCACGATGACACGGTCGCCGACGCCGGTCCGAATGCGGAATTTGCGCATTTTGCCGGCGGTATAGGCCAGCACCTCGTGATCGTTGTCGAGCTTCACGCGGAAATTGCCGTCGGGCAAAACCTCGGTCACCGTGCCGTCGAATTCCAGCAGTTCTTCCTTCGCCATCCATTAGCCTCCGGCGTTTAGCGTTGCCCGCGATGGCCGGCGTTGCGGCGCGGCGCATGCGGGTGCTGAAG
The DNA here is from genome assembly GCA_050725955.1 of Pseudolabrys sp. GTDB lineage: Bacteria > Pseudomonadota > Alphaproteobacteria > Rhizobiales > Xanthobacteraceae > Pseudolabrys. Next base: position 2,622 of record JBOHII010000331.1, read on the forward strand.
GAATGTAACATTTTCGATGCCGCTTGGCTCCCCTGCCGTTGCTTCGTGGCGCGGTGCGGCATGGTGATCCG
>JBOHII010000332.1:0-3669 GCA_050725955.1 Pseudolabrys sp.
GCCCAATGGCCGTCCATGATGTCGGGGCGCACGACGCCGGGAAAGGGCTTGAGCAATTCGCGTTCGCGCGCATTGGCCGGCACGCCGTGCGCGGAGAGGTCGCAGCCGTCGAAATAGCTCGCCGTGCGCTTATAGAGATTGAAGAAATAGTTGCGGTTGATCCATTCGAAATCGAACAGATTGAGGATCGCCTCGCGCACCCGCACGTCGGCGAAGAGTCCGCGGCGCGTGTTGAACACCAGCCCGTCCATGCCCTTCGGCAGCCCGTAAGGGAATTCCTCCTTGACCACGCGACCTTCGCGAAAAGCCGGAAAATTGTAAGCGGTCTGCCAGCGGCCGGGATCGGTCTCCGCGCGCACGTCGTAGAGGCCCTTCTTGAACGCCTCGAAATGCGTGTTGCCGTCGCGGTAGTAGTCGAAACGCACGCTGTCGAAATTCCACAAGCCGCGATTGATCGGCAGTTCGCGTCCCCAGTAATTCGGGTCGCGTTTGAACACGACGCTTTCGCCGGGCCTGACCGCGGCAACCGTATAGGGCCCGCTGCCGAGCGGCGGCTCGAAACTCGTTTCCTCGAAGGTGTCGGGATTGATCGCGTGCTTGGCCAATACCGGCATCAGGCCGATGATCAGCGGCAGTTCGCGGTCGTCGGCGCCGGCGAGGTCGAAGCGCACCGTGCGCGCGTCAAGCGCCTGCGCCTTGATCACCTTGGCGTAGTAGATGTGGAAATTCGGCCGGCCATGGTCGCGCAGAAGCTGCCACGAGAAAATCACGTCGTCCGGTGTAACCGGTTTGCCGTCGGCAAAGCGCGCCGCCGGATTGAGCGTGAAGCTGACCGCGCTGCGCGCGGCGTTGGTCTCCACGCCGTCGGCGAGCAGGCCGTAGAGCGTGAACGGCTCGTCATAGCCGCGCGCCAGCAGGCTCTCGATTACGTAGCTGCGGATGTTGACGGCGGGCAGGCCTTTGACGATGAGCGGATTGAGGCTGTCGAAAGTGCCGAGCACGCCTTGCACCAGTTGGCCGCCTTTGGGCGCTGCCGGATCGGCGTAGGTCGGATGGCTGAAATCGGGTCCCCAGGCCGGTTCGCCATGCATGGCGATCGCGTAGCGCGCCCCCGCCGGCTGCGCCGCCCTGTTGCCGAGCCCGCTCGCAGTCACAAGCGCGCCGAGCATCAACGCGCGCCGCGATGGCTGCCATTGCGTCGGCGCCGGCGAGGAATGGTCGGGCGGGACCAGGGGTCGGATGCGATTCGGTTCCAATTGCGCGTAATTTATCACAGAGGGCGAGGCACCGGCGTCCGGCCATTTTCGGTGCATTCGTGGCTTTATTGCAGGCGCAATATCGGCTATCAGGCAACCCGGAAGTGTCACTCTCCCGCCGTATTTCACGGGGAAGACCCGGGCGGAGGAAACCACCGCTCGGCGGGGCCCAGGCCGCGAGCGGGGCAAGAAAAAAGGACGAATTGCAATGGATTATCGGATCGCATCGGCCCGGCCGCTGGGCCGGGCGTTGACCGCCGCTTTTGCCGCCGCGGGTTTGTTGGCCGCGAGCATGGTGGTGGCAACGCCTGCGCTCGCGCAAAAGCCTAAGGCCGCGACCAAAAAGTCGGCTCCCGCGAAACCGGCACCACAAAATGCGCAGCAGCCTGCGCCACCCGCCGCGCAGCAGCAGGCGGCCGCGCCGCAGCAAATGCCGCAGCTGATGTATTCGCCGTGGCTGAAGGTGTGCGGCAAGGGTCCGGAGACCAACAATCGGCAAGTCTGCGTGCTCACCAAGGACGGCCGCCTGGAAAACGGCATGCCGGTTGCGATCGTCCAACTGTTCGAGCCGGAAGGCGAGCCGAAGGTGCTGCGCGTCACGGTTCCTCTCGGCATGCAGTTGCAGCACGGCACGCGCGTGTTCATCGATCAGGGCACACCGACCCAGGAGCCCTACAAAATTTGTTTCCCGGTCGGCTGCATGTCGGATTACCCGGTGACCGACGACATGATCGCCAAGATGAAGAAGGGCCAGACCATCACCCTGCAGGCGATCAACATGCAGGGCACGCCCATCAGCCTGCCGCTGCCGCTCAACGATTTCGCCAAGGCCTATGACGGTCCGCCGACCGATCCGAAAGTGGTCGAGGAGCAACAGCGCAAATTGCAGGAAGAGTTGCAGAAGCGGGCGGAAGAAGCGCGCAAGAAACTGGAAGCCCAGCAGCCGGCGCCGCCGGCTCCGGCCGCCGCGCAGAAGAAATAGTCGACAGCCTATTGAATCCGAAAGGCGCAGGCTTAGGCCCGCGCCTTTTTAGTTGCACCGCTTACGCGGCGCGACCGCGATCAATTCAACTGGCTGTTGCGCGGGCGGTAGGCCCCGCTGTCGTCCTGCACGAACACCTCGTTGACCTGCGGATGCCGCAGCGGCTTGTCGGAATTGTCCGGCAGCAGGTTCTGCTCCGAAACATAGGCGATATATTCGCTCTCCGCGTTTTCCGCGAACAGGTGATAGAACGGCTGATCCTTGTGCGGGCGCGCGTCGGCAGGAATTGACTCCCACCATTCCTCGGTGTTGTCGAATTCCGGATCGATGTCGAACACCACGCCGCGGAACGGATAAACGCGGTGTTTGACAACCTGGCCGATCTTGTATTTGGCGATGCGTATCTTTTCCATTTCACTGACCACATAGTGCAAGTTTACGGTGTCCGCTAGGCCTTACAGGCCATAACGGGCGCCCATGTCGGGGTCCTTGGCCGCCACCAGCTTGGCGAGGTCGATGAGGACCTTGGCCTGTTTCCAGGTGGCGTCGTCCTGCATCTTGCCGTCGATCATCACGGCGCCGGCGCCGTCCGGCATGGCGGCGACGATCTTTTTCGCGAAGGCCACTTCCGCCGGATCGGGCGAGAATACTTTCTTGGCGATGGCGATCTGCGAGGGGTGCAGCGACCAGGCGCCGAGGCAGCCCATGAGGAAGGCATTGCGGAATTGCGCCTCGCAGGCGGCGGCATCGGAGAAGTCGCCGAACGGACCGTAGAACGGCTTGATGCCGGCGGCGGCGCAGGCGTCGACCATGCGCGCGACGGTGTAATGCCACAGGTCCTGCTGGTAGGCCGCGCGTGGCGCATCGCCGCCGATGTCGGGTTTATCGGCGAGCACCTTGTATTCCGGATGACCGCCGCCGACGCGCGTCGTCTTCATCGCGCGCGAAGCGGCAAGATCCGCCGGACCCAGGCTCATGCCGTGCATGCGCGGGGAAGCGACCGCGATCGCCTCTACATTGTTGACGCCCTGCGCGGTTTCCAGGATGGCGTGGATCAAGATCGGTTTCTTGATTTTGTGGCGGGCCTCGAGCTGCGCCAGCAACTGATCGAGATAGTGGATGTCCCAGGGGCCGTCGACCTTGGGCAGCATCATGACGTCGAGTCTGTCGCCGACACTGCCGACGATCTCGGTCACGTCGTCGAGCACCCAGGGCGAATTGAGCGCGTTGATGCGCGTCCACAGGCCGGTCGGTCCGTAGTCGACGCTCTTCGCCATTTCGATGAAGCCTTTGCGCGCGGCCTCCTTGGCCTCGACCGGAATGGCGTCTTCCAGGTTGCCCAGTACCACGTCTACCTGTTTGGCGAGTTCGGGCACCTTGGCGCGCAGCTTTTCAAGGTGCGGCGGGACGAAGTGGATCATCCGCTCCAGA
>JBOHII010000333.1:0-2371 GCA_050725955.1 Pseudolabrys sp.
CCGGCGGCACCGGCGACGTCGCCTTCCGCGGGGTCGAAGCCGGCGGCGCCGGCGTGCGCGACACCGTCTGCGACATCAACGAGGACATGCTCGCGGTCGGCCGCGAACGCGCGCGCGCGCGCGGGCACGATCTTGCCGTGAGCTTCGAGCAGGGCAATGCCGAGGCATTGCCCTATCCGGATCGCAGCTTCGATGCCGTCACCGTCGCCTTCGGTATCCGCAACGTGCCGCGCATCGAGCGCGCATTGGCCGAAGCCTATCGCGTGCTCAGGCTCGGCGGCCGTTTCCTCTGCCTCGAATTTTCTTCCGTCGACCTGCCGGGCATCAGCTCGCTCTATGACGTGTATTCCCGCAATGTGATCCCGCGCATCGGCGAGGCGGTCACCGGCGACCGCGACGCCTACAAATATCTGGTGCAATCGATCCGCAAATTTCCGCGCCCGAAACGTTTCGCCGAGATGATCGAGGCCGCCGGCTTCCGCCGCGTCTCGTTTACCGCCATGAGCGCCGGCGTGGTGGCGCTGCATTCGGGCTGGAAATTGTGATGATGGGCACCGCTGCGTTGTTGTGGTCCCCTCCCCCCTCCTCAGCCCTCCCCCGCAAGCGGGGGAGGGAGCGGACGGGACGCGTGGCAATATCATGATCTCCGGCGTCTCCCATCTAACGCGTCTGGCGCGCGCCGGTTTTGTGTTCGCGCGCGAAGGCGTGTTCGCATTGGTCGATACCAGGCCGCTGCCGCTGCCGGCGAAGACCGCCGTCGCGCTCGCCCGCCTGTTCGAACGGCCGAGCGCCAAGAACGGCACCAGCCGCCTCGCCGCCGCGCTCACCAAGCTCGGCCCCACCTACGTCAAGCTCGGCCAGTTCCTCGCCACCCGCCCCGACGTGGTCGGCAGCGGGATCGCGCGCGATCTGGAAAGCCTGCAGGACAAGATGACGCCGTTTCCGCAAAGCGAGGCGGAGGCCGTGGTCGTCGCCGCCTTCGGCAAGCCGGTCAAGGATGTCTATGTGAGTTTCGGGCCGGCGGTCGCCGCCGCCTCGATCGCGCAGGTGCATCGCGCCGAAGTGGAAGAAGACGGCGCGCGCAAAGCGGTGGCGGTTAAAATCCTGCGCCCAGGCATCGAGCGCCGCTTCAAGGCCGATCTCGACGCTTTCTTTTACGCCGCGCGCAAAGCGGAAAGCCTGTCGGTGGAGGCGCAACGCCTGCGCCCGGTCGAGGCGGTGGCGACACTTGCCCGTTCGGTGGCGATCGAAATGGATTTCCGCCTCGAAGCCGCCGCGCTTTCCGAGATGGCGGAGAACACGCGCGAGGATGCCGATTTCCGCGTGCCGGCGGTCGACTGGGACCGCACCGCGCGCGAAGCGCTCACGCTCGAATGGATCGACGGCATCCCGCTCAACGATCATGCCACGTTGGCGGCCAAGGGCCACGACCTGCCGGCGCTCGGACGCAACGTCATCCAGAGTTTCCTGCGTCATGCCTTGCGCGATGGTTTCTTTCACGCCGACATGCATCCCGGCAACCTGTTCGTCGACGAGAATGGCAGGCTGGTCGCCGTCGACTTCGGCATCATGGGCAGGCTCGGCCCGAAGGAGCGGCGCTTCCTCGCGGAAATCCTGTTCGGCTTCATCACCCGCGATTATCAGCGCACCGCGCAGATCCATTTCGACGCCGGCTACGTGCCGCGCCATCACTCGGTCGAAAGCTTCGCGCAGGCGATCCGCGCCATCGGCGAGCCGATCCACAACCGCGCCGCCGAAGACATTTCGATGGCCAAGCTGTTGATGCTGCTGTTCGAGGTCACCGGCTTGTTCGACATGCGCACGCGGCCGGAGCTGCTGCTGCTGCAAAAGACCATGGTCGTGGTGGAGGGCGTCGGCCGCACGCTCGATCCCAAGCTCGACATGTGGACCACCGCCGAACCGGTGGTGCGCGAATGGATCGAGCGCAATCTCGGCCCGGTCGGCCGGCTGGAAGACGTCGCCGAAGGCGCCGGCGAGATCGGCCGTTTCGCGGCACAGGTGCCCGCGCTGTTGACGCGCGCCGCCGCGCTGGTCGACCAGTTCGACGACATCACGCGCGACGGATTGGTGCTGTCGCCGGAAACGGTGGAAGCCATCGGCCGCGCCGAGCAGCGCCGCAACCGCTGGACCGCCGTGGCGCTGTGGACCATCGCAGCGCTGTTAGCGTGGACGGTGTGGCGGCTGATGTGACCTTTTACCGTTCGTCCCCGCGCAAGCGGGGACCCAGGGCCAAAATAGCGAAAGAACTGGATCCCCGCTTGCGCGGGGATGAACGGGTGAATAGTTCCCGCTAGAGCGTTTTTGTTTCAGATTGAATCGCAGCGAGCACGCTTCACCTCTCCCATAGGGA
>JBOHII010000334.1:0-7127 GCA_050725955.1 Pseudolabrys sp.
CCTCAATATGGTCGCGCAGACGCTCAAAAATCATTTTGCTGAAAAAATCGAAATCCATAAATTGATAGTTCCGGAGTGGGTGACGCAGGAAATGCCTGCCGCCAATGAACGAAGATTCTCGTTCCCGCGGCCGGTCGAGGTGGTGGTGTTCTTCGAGCATACCGTGGCTCACCCGCAACTCTGGGCTGCACGACATCGAATCATGGTTCCGAACCCGGAATGGCTCAGATCGCCCGCGATAGAGCCAGGGTCGCGCCTTACCGAGATGTGGCACAAGACGCGTGTCAGCCACGCGACATTGTCCAAGCTGTCACCGAATTTGAGACACTCATATATCGGATTCACGTCGCCCGAATTTTCCGGCAGCGACCCGGATTTCAACCGCTTCATTCATTTCAAGGGTGTATCGGTTCAAAAGCAGACTGAAGTTGTATTAGCCGCGTGGCGAGAGCACCCCGAATGGCCGGAATTGCGCATACAATCCTATTCGAACGAACCCGCGTTCCTGCATTTTCCGGAATGGTTGCAGTGGAAAAACATTCACTTGAAGTACGGTTTTATGTCGTCGAAAGAATACCACTCGGAAGTCGCTCGCGCCGGTGTGCAATTGTGCCCTAGTTCGGTCGAAGGCTTTGGCCACTACATCAATGAGGCCCGCTCGATGGGAGCATTGATCGTGACGACCGACGCTGCCCCGATGAACGAGCTGGTCGACAATACCTGCGGGGTCTTGGTCACCCCGGTGCGAACGGAGCAGCAGAATTTCGGCGTACGGCATATCATCGACGTGGCCGGCTTTGAAAAAGCGATGCAGACTGTACTGGAGATGCCGATTGAGCAGAGAAAGGCTCTCGGCGCCGAGGCACGCCGGCGCTACCTCGCGGACCGCGATCAATTTCAGACCGACCTGATCAATCAGGTCCTCCGCCTGACGCAATCCTAACCGAAGCGCTCTCGCCTCTTCTGTTGACAAGGATCGCGCATGCCCGCGAAGAGTTGAGCACGGCTGGTATGCTACGTGCTGGCAATGAAGCCGCCAGCTAACTAAATTCATTGCCGGACATTGAACGGAGCGGCTAATCCATGTTCGTGGTTCTGGTGACATTTGAATCGCTAGGACTGCAGACCAGCCTTGCATTGGTCGCCGAGACGCTCAAAAATAATTTCGCGGAAAAAATCGAGGTCGCCACTCTGGTTGTTCCGGAATGGGTGACGCGCGAACCGGCGGAGGCCAATCAACAGAAGATTTTGATCACGCGGCCGGTAGACGCGGTCATCTTTTTTGAGCGCATGGTCGATCACCCGAATCTAACTGCCGCTCGTCACCGTATTCTAATTCCGAATCCGGAGCGGTTAATGCCGCATATTGTGGACGCGGCGTCCTGCCTCACCGAAATGTGGCACAAGACGCACGTCAGCGTTGCACCATTGGCCAAGGCCCTGCCGAATTTGCGGCATACGTATATTGGATTTACCTCGGCCGACTTCTCCGGCAACAAACCCGATTTCAACCGCTTCATTCATTTCAAAGGCTCATCGCCGCAAAAGCAGACCGAGATCGTGATGGCCGCCTGGCGAATTCATCCGGAATGGCCGGAATTAAACGTCCAATCTTATGTGCGAGATTCCGCATTCTTGGACTTTCCAGAATGGTTGCGGTGGAGAAATATACGCATGAAGTACTGCTTGTTGCCGCCGGACCAATACCGGTCGGAGGTGACTCGGGCCGGCGTGCACCTGTGCCCGAGTTCGGTCGAAGGCTTCGGTCACTACATCAATGAAGCCAGGTCGATGGGGGCGTTGATCGTAACGACCAACGCGGCTCCCATGAATGAGCTGGTCGACAACACATGCGGCGTCTTGGTCACTCCCGTGCGAACGGAACCGCAGAATTTTGCCGTACGGCATATCATCGATGTAGCCGGTTTTGAAAAGGCGATTCAAACTGTGCTAGACATGTCGTTTGAGCAGAGAAAGGCTCTCGGTGCCGAGGCGCGCCGCCGCTACCTGACGGACCATGATCAATTTCGGACCGCGCTGAAAGATCAGGTCCTACGTCTCGCGCAATCTTAACGTCGCAACCGACCCATTCGACGGCAATGCCTAATTCAAAGAACGCGCTCCCGGCACCTTCCGCTTATGACAAGTCGCTGGCGATCGTCGTGCCCTACCGGGACCGCGCCGAACATCTGGAATTCTTCATTTCCCACGTCCTGGCCTATTTCGAGCGCGACAAGCTTGACCGGCAAATTCCGGTTTCGATCCACATTGTCGAGCAAAACGGCAGCGCGCCGTTCAACCGCGGCAAGATCAAAAATTGCGGCTATATGCTCGCTCGCGACACCGCCGATTATGTCTGTTTCCACGACGTCGATTACCTGCCGATTTGGGCGGACTATTCCTGGTCGGCCAAGCCGGCACGATTGGCGTGGCATGGATTGCGGCTGCTGGAAAACTGGGAAACCTTTTTTGGCGCGGTGGTCCTCTTCGACAAAGCGGCCTTCGAGCGCGTCAACGGCTACTCGAATGGCTACTGGGGCTGGGGTCCGGAAGATAAGGAACTGGGCATGCGCTGCGTGGCGGCGGGTCTCGCCTTCGATCGCCGCGACGGGACTTACCGAGCCCTTCCGCATACGCATTCCGGTTTTTCGGCACCGGGAGTTTTTACGGAAGAAGCAAAGAGAAATCTCGCGGTTTACGAGAAGCGGCGTGACCGGATAGGCGAACTCATGGACGATGATGGATTGCGAAATCTCAAATTCGAGACGATACGGCGGCTACCCATCAAAATGAATGAGGTCGAATTGCCAAACGCTTTTCACTATTTGGTCGACATTGGTGTGCCGGAATAGCCGGCTAATTGTCGGGTTTGAGTATTTGAAAAGCCAATCTTCAACTGCGGCGGTTGATTATGAAGCGCGCCGCCGCTCGCAAGACGGAACCGCCGGGACCGAACGAAGCGACTTCCGTTTCGGCTTCGGCGACTATGACATTAGGTGATACCCCGATTCTCCCTCACCGCACGAATCAAATGTCGGACGGAATTTTCGGAAGGGATCCGGGCAATTACAAAGCATGAAAGGACTACCATTGCGCCGACTTAGGCGATTCCCTTTCCTCGTTTCATCAACCCCGATAAGGTTTTCGGTTCACGCACCCTAACGAGCGCGTCAGCCGCACGCTTGTACCGCCTTGGAAAAGCCGGCCGGACTAACCATTATCATTTGTGGCCCGCATTGTTATTGTTATTGCCGTGGAACATTTTGGCCAAATGGTGGCGAATCTTATTGCCGCGGCCGCGTTCGCGGCCTGGATCTATCTGATTGCGGGGCGCGGTGGTTTCTGGCTAGCGTCCGAACGCGACGCCAGCGGCCCGGCGCCATCGCCGTGGCCGGCCGTCACGGCAGTCATCCCAGCGCGCAACGAGGCCGAGGGCGTCGGCGCGACCGTCGCGTCGCTGCTGCGGCAGGACTATCCCGGCGCGTTCAATGTTGTTCTCGTGGATGACCAAAGCACCGACGGCACGGCTGAAGTGGCAAGGAGCGCCGCCGCGACTGCCGCAGAGCGGCTGACCGTCGTGCCGGGCACTTCGTTGCCTGTGGGCTGGACCGGAAAACTGTGGGCGATGCAGCAAGGCCTCGCGCACGCACTGCGCGCCGAGCCGGCCTATCTGCTGTTCACCGACGCCGACATTGTCTTCGAGACCGATGCGCTCACGCGCCTCGTTTCAGGGGCGCAGGCGCAAGGGCTCGTGCTCAATTCGCTGATGGCGAAGCTGCGCTGCGAGAGCTTCGCCGAGCGCTCGTTTGTTCCGGCCTTCATCTTGTTCTTCCAGATGCTCTACCCGTTCGCCTGGGTGAGCCACCGCGATCATCCGATGGCGGCGGCCGCAGGCGGCTGCATGCTGGTGCGCCGCGATGCGCTTGACGCGGCCGGCGGCATCGAGACCATTCGCGGCGCACTGATCGACGACTGTGCACTCGCGCGCGCCCTCAAGCCACAGGGACCAATCCGCCTCAGCCTGACGGACCGTGTGCGCAGTACCCGCACTTACATGACGGTGCGGGACATCCGCCGCATGGTCGCACGCTCGGCCTACGCGCAACTGCGCTATTCGCCGTTGCTGCTCGCGGCGACGGTCGCCGGAATGGCGCTCGTCTATCTCGCGCCGGTGCTTCTTACGCTGTTCTGCCACGGCGTGGCGCAGGTGTTCGGACTGCTTGCATGGGCGATCATGGCAATCATGTTTCAGCCGACGTTGCGATTCTACCGGCTGTCGCCGCTGTGGGGACCGTTTCTGCCGGCGATCGCGTTAGGCTACATGGCCTTTACCCTCGACTCCGCCTATCAATATGCCCGCAGGCGCGGCGGCCTGTGGAAAGGCCGCATTCAGACGAACGCGAACGGCGGATGATGACGGAAGCCAGCGCATTTCGGTCGGGCAAGACGCACCACGACGAAAATTTTCCCGTCGCGTCGTGGCTCATACAGCCGCGCCACCGCGCGTTGATCCTCGCCTTCTACGAATTCGTACGCAGCGCCGATGATATCGCCGACAACGCGTCGCTGTCGGCGCAGGGGAAAATCGAGCTGCTCGACCGCATGGAGGCTGACTTACTCGGCGCTTGCGGCGGCAGCCCGGAAGCGGCGACGCTGCGCAGCGCATTAGCCGAGCGCAACATGTCGCCGGTGCACGCGCAGGATCTGCTCAAGGCGTTTCGTCTCGATGCCACCAAGTTGCGCTACCGCGACTGGGACGACCTTATGGGCTACTGCGCCTATTCGGCGATGCTGGTCGGGCGCTTCGTGCTCGACGTGCACGGCGAGAGCCGCAACACGTGGCCTGCGTCCGACGCCACTTGCGCGGCGTTGCAGATCATCAACCACATCCAGGACTGCGCCGAGGACTTTCGCAATCTCAACCGTGTCTATATTCCGCAGGACGCGCTTGCCGCCTGCGGCATCGGCGTCGAGGCGCTGAGCGAGGCCAAGGCGTCGCCCGAGTTGCGGCGCTGCCTTGCCGGGCTGGCGCAACGCACCGATGTCTTGTTGCACCGGGGCAAAGCGCTGCCGAGCCTTGTCGCGGATTGGCGGCTGAGCCTCGAGATCTCGGTCATCCAGACGCTGGCGCAGCATCTCACCCGCATCCTCATGCTGCGCGATCCGTTGAGCGAGCGCGTGCATCTCGGCAAGTTCGGCGTCGCCGGCGTCGGCCTCGTCGCCGTGCTCAAGGGCGTCACGCGCCGCGCCGGTCTCCACCGTTCAACATCGGCGGCACAGCCATGAGCGCCGTGGCCGGCGAAGCCCCAGCGGCCAGCGAGCAGCGCGCAAGCGGCAGCTCCTTCTACCTCGCCATGCGCATCATGCCGAAGGCGCAACGCGAGGCCATGTTGGAAATCTACTCGTTCTGCCGCGGGGTCGACGACATCGCCGACGAAACCGGCCCGCGCGATCTGCGGCGCAAGCAATTGCAGCGTTGGCGCGCCAATATCGTCGCGCTCTATGCCGGAAGGCCGCCCGCGCATTTGAACGGGCTCGCGGTCGCCGTGCGCGACTTCGGTCTGCGGCGCGAGGATTTCCTCACGGTCATCGACGGCATGGAGATGGACGTCGTAGCTGACATCCGCGCTCCTAGCCTCGCGACCTTCGACCTTTATTGCGACCGCGTCGCTAGCGCCGTCGGCCGTTTGAGCGTGCGCGTGTTCGGAATGGAGGCGGACGCCGGGCTCGCGCTCGCGTATCATCTGGGGCGCGCGCTGCAGATGACGAATATCTTGCGCGATCTAGACGAGGATGCGGCCATCGGCCGGCTCTATTTGCCGCGCGAGGCGCTCTACGACGCCGGCATCGCGGGCGACGATCCGGCGACCGTGCTGGCAAGTCCGGCGATCGGAAAAGCCTGTGCAACGGTCGCCGCGCGCGCCGAACGGCACTTTTCGGAATCCGAGGCCATCATGGCGCGCAGTGCGCGCCGCAGCGTGCGCACGCCGCGCATCATGGCGACCGCCTACCGCATGATCTTTGACCGGCTGATGGCGCGTGGCTTTCTGCCGCCGCGCGAACGCGTGCGGTTGCGGCGCTGGGAATTCCTCTGGATTTTCCTGCGCTACGGCATCGTATAATGCGGCGCTCGGTCCACATCGTCGGTGCTGGGCTTGCCGGCCTCGCCACCGCAGTGCGGCTCGTCGCCCGGGGCGTGCGTACGACCGTCTACGAGGCTACCAACCAGGCGGGCGGACGCTGCCGGTCCTATCATGACCCCGCGCTGGGAATCACGATCGACAACGGCAATCATCTGCTGCTGTCGGGCAACCGAGCGGCGCTCACCTATCTCGACACCATTGGCACGCGCGACTGGCTGATGGGGCCGTCGAGCGCAAGTTTCCCCTTCATCGATCTCGCCACGCATGAGCGCTGGACCCTGCGCGCCAATAACGGCCGCATCCCGTGGTGGATTTTCGATTCTCACCGCCGCGTGCCAGGAACGCGCGCGCGCGATTATCTATCCATCCTGCGTCTGCTGCGCGCCGCGCCGGGAGCGACGATCGCTGACGTACTCGATTGTAAGGGACCGCTCTACGAGCGACTGCTCGGGCTGCTGCTCTTGGCCGCGCTCAACACCGAGCCGCCGGCAGGCTCCGCCGCGCTGGCGGCTGCGGTGCTGCGAGAGACGCTAGCTGCCGGCGGGCGCAGCTATCGCCCGCTGTTTGCGCGCGACGGATTGTCGGCGGCTTTCGTCGAGCCGGCGCTACGTTTCATCGCGGCGAACGGAGGCGCCGTCCTGTTCGGCCAGCGCTTGCGCGCCTTCACGTTCGAGGCGGATCGCGTCGCTGGGCTCGATTTTGGCGACGTCGCTGTGCCGCTGCACTCAGACGATGCCGTCGTGCTGGCAGCGCCGCCGGTGGTAGCGGCCTCGCTCGTTCCGGACCTGACAGTGCCGACCGAGTTTCGCGCCATCGTCAACGCGCATTTCCGCCTCGTGCCGCCCGCCGGGCTCGCACCCATGACCGGCATCGTCAATGGCACAGCCGAGTGGCTGTTCGCCTTTCCAGACCGCCTTTCGGTCACAATCAGCGGCGCGGATCGACTGCTCGACACGCCGCGCGAGGAACTGGCGGCCATAATCT
>JBOHII010000335.1:0-6621 GCA_050725955.1 Pseudolabrys sp.
GTGCATGGCGCGTGGGGTCTGCCCGCGCCGCAGCCTGCCGTCAAGAGCGCGGGGCGGCGGTCGACAGCCATTTGTCGGCCGCCTTTTGCGCGGCGTCGCGCACCTGTGGCGTCTGCTTGTCGGTAAACATGTCAAGCTCGGGATCGCTGGCGCCACCGGCTTTGGCGATCATGTGCCATTTGACCGCCTCGGTCGCATCGGCCGGCACGCCGCGCCCGGCCATCAGAATGCGCGACAGCCGGTCCTGCGCGATAGCGCTGCCGCGGCGCGCAGCGATCAGAAACAGTTTGGAGGCGGCGGCTTCGTCCTTCGGCGTGCCGTTGCCGTTGAACTGGGCGATGGCGAACTCGACCATGGCGTCGACATTGCCGGAGATCGATGCAAGTTGCATCAAGCGGGCGGCCTCGACCGCGTCCTTCGCCACGCCGCGCCCGTCTTTGTACATGGTGGCAAGGGCGTATTGCGCTTCCGCATTACCGGCGTTGGCGGCCTGCTGAAACAGTTCTGCGGCGCGCATGAAATCCTGCGGGAACTGCTGACCTTGCAGGTAAAGCAGCCCGAGATCGTAAGCGGCGGCCGCGTGGCCGAGCTTGGCGGCGGCCGCCAGCATCTTGGCGGCTTCGTCCGGATTGCGCGAACCGCCGCGACCTTCAAAATCGAACATCGCCAGCGCGAACATGGCGTCGCGGTCGCCATGCGCGGCGGCGAGCTTGTACCATTGCGCCGCCTTGACGTCGTCGCGGCCGACGCCGAGCCCCTGCGCGTAGATTTCACCGAGCAGGGTCATGGCGGCGGGATCGTTTTTCTGAGCGCGCTTGGTGGCTTCGGCGATAGCGGTCAGATAATAGCCGCGCTGAAAGGCGCCGTAGGCAAGGTCGCGATTGTCGGTGGCCGAATGGCTGGCGGTGGGCGGCGGTGGCGGCTTCTTCGGCTGCGCCAGTGCCGGCGCGACCATGACCGCGAACACGGACAGCGCACCAATCATGCCGACCCGCGCGCCGCTCATCCCGTGTTCTCCGGCAGGCGCAAGTCGCCGGCGGCTCGGGCGACCGTTGCCGCGACCGCCGAGGCGTCGCGCCAAAGCCAATCGCCGAGCGCGACGAAATCGGCGCCGGCGGCGGCCAGCGGCGCAACTTCAGCCATCGCCGCGGCAAAGCCGACGCAAGGGATCGCGAACACTTCCGCCCACCAGGCGACGCGCTCTTCGATCGCCTCGAAGGCCGGCCGTTCGCCGTCGGCGTCCGTCTCGCCGAACATCACATAGTCGGCGCCGGTTTCGGCCGCGACCATGGCGTCATGGCGGGTGGACAAGCCGCCAACGCCGACGATCCGTTCGGGCTTGAGCCGCTCCAGCGCCTCGGTGAATGCAGCCATGCCGGTCAAGTGCGCGCCGTCGGCGCCGGCGCGCGCCACCAGGTCGGCATGGCCGGCGATAAGCAGGGCCGCGCCTTTATCCTGGACAATCGGCGCAAGCGACTTGGCGCTGTTGATCCGCGTGCGCTCATCGGCGTCGGACAAACGCACTAGCACGGCGGCGACGTCGCCCGCGCCCAGCGCCGCGGCAAGCGGCGCAGCGAACGCGTGCGCGTCGGCGACCAGCGGCGTTACCAGATAGAGACGCGGCGCCGGACGCGGGTCGGCTTGTTTAGGTCGCGAAACCATAGCCTCCGCATGCTAGCGCAATCCGGCGGAAAATTGACCTTGCCCGCCGTCAGAATGTTGCGGGGAGGGCGCGCATGGACGCGCGGCGGCCGCATCGCTAGCATCGCGGCAAGGCCGACGAAACGGGCCGCTCGTATCGCACTTTGGGGAGAGATTATGCTCAAACGCCTACCGTTGCTGTTGCTATGCTTTGCCGCGCTTGCGGCCGCGCCCGCCACCGCCGCCGACTATCCCAGCCGCGCCATTAAGATGGTGGTGCCGTTCGCGCCGGGCGGAGGCACCGACGTGCTCGGTCGCATCATCGCCCAGCGCCTGTCGGAACAATGGGGCCAGCCGGTCGTGGTGGAAAATCAGCCCGGCGCTTCCGGCGGCATTGGCACCAAATCCTTCGTCAAAGCGGAGCCGGACGGCTACACCCTGCTGATGGCCTCGACCGGCGCGCTAATGGCGGCCTCGGCCGCACTGGCGCCGGACGGGCATTTTGACGTCAACAAATTCTTCGCGCCCATCACGGTGGTGGCGGCGCCGCCTTATCTGCTGGTGGCCAATCCGAATGTGGCGGCTAATTCGGTCGCTGACCTGATCAAGCTCGCGCGCGAAAAGCCGAAGGCGCTGTCGTTCGGTTCTTCAGGCATCGGCGCGGCGTCGCATTTGTCGGGGGCGCTGTTCGAGAAGGATGCGCATGTCGAGTTGCTGCACGTGCCCTACAAGGGCACCGGCCCGGCGGTCACCGATCTTCTGGGCGGACGCATCGACATCATGTTCTCGCCCTCGACCACGGTGCGAGCCTTTGTCGCGGGCGGCAAACTCAAGGCGCTCGCCACCACCGGGGCCAAACGCTCGAAATTCTTCCCCGACGTGCCGACGGTGGCGGAAGGGGGCTTGCCCGGCTACCAGTCGGTCGGCTGGTTCGGTCTGCTGGCACCGGCGCACACGCCGCAGCCAATCGTCGACAAGCTCAACAAGGCCGTAGTCGAGATCATGGCCGAGAAGGACGTGGTCGACCGCATGGCCAAGCTCGGCGCCGAGCCCGAACCGCAGACGCCCGAAGAGTTCGGCCGCTACATCAATGCCGACGTCGCAAAATGGACCGCGCTGGTAATGGAGCAGCACATCGTGATCCCGGGGGCGGGGAAGTAGTCAACCGGTCACGCCGGCATCGGGATCGGGCCCATATCCTTGGGCACCTTGTAGCCTTTCTGCACGGCGGGGCGCGCGGCCATCGTTTCGTACCAGCGCCGCACATTGGGAAATTGCTTCATGTCGATGGTCTGCCACTCGAAGCGCGAGATCCACGGCCAAATCGCGATGTCGGCGATGGAATAGTCGTCGGCCACAAACTCGTGTTCGGCGAGCCGCGTGTCGAGCACCTTGTACAGCCGATAACCTTCTTTCAGGTAGCGTTCCTCGGCATACGGCGCCTTGCCGGGATTGTATTTCACGAAATGATGCACCTGGCCGAGCATCGGGCCGGGGCCGCCCATCTGCCACATCAGCCACTCGAGCGCGCGATATCGGCGCTCGCCTTCCTTCGCCAGCAGTTTCCCGGTTTTGTCGGCGAGATAGATCAGGATCGCGCCCGACTCCATCAGTGTCATATTGTTATCGCGGTCGACGATTGCCGGGATGCGATTGTTTGGCGAAATCTTGAGGAAGTCCGGCGCGAACTGCTCCTCCTTGGAAATATTGATCGGGTGCACCGTGTAGGGCAGGCCGAATTCTTCCAGCGCGATGGAGGCCTTGCGGCCGTTCGGCGTGGTCCAGGTGTAAAGGTCGATCACGGGACAATCCTTCGTTTGCAAATGTATCGTCAAGCCGCGCTTGCCTAATGGAAAATCGCCCGGATGGCTAGGCTATTGCCGCATGGCGGGTGTCAACGACGAGAGGCCGTTTCCGCCGTTGTCGCATAACGACCACAGTTGGGTCGCTCACTGCGGCGGTCACAGCGGGGGCGCGGTTCGACGGAAGGGAAGCGCCATGCGCGCCCATTTCATATCTTTTTCAGCGGCTTGGCTTGCCCTTGCGCTGTTTGCCGTCGCGCCGGCTCGAGCCTGGAATTCCGACGACATGACCGGCGTCATGCCGGCGCTGTCCTTCACCATGACGCGCGCCTCCGACGGCAAGACGGTCACCGCCGCCGACTACAAGGGCAAGATCGTGCTGCTCTATTTCGGCTACACCTTCTGCCCCGACGTCTGCCCGACGACGCTGCTCAACATCACCACGATGCTGAAAGGCATGGGCAGACAAGCGGACGACGTACGCATGCTGTTCGTCACCGTCGATCCCAACCGCGATTCGCTTTCCGTGCTCAAGCAATATACTGGGAGCTTCGCCCCGCAGATCGACGGCTTGCGCGGCACGCCCGACCAGCTGGCAACCCTCGCCAAGCGTTATCGCGTCGCCTATTCGGTGACGCCGGAAAGCCCCGGCCATCCTTACGAGGTGACGCACGGCTCTGCCGTCTACGTCTTCAACCGCACCGGCGACATCGATCTGTTGTTCACCAGTCTGGCAAAGCCGAACGGCAAGCTCGCGCCGGTCGCCGCCGATCTCAAGGCCATGGTCGCCGGCAAAGGCAGCAGCAGCTGGTGGCGCCGCATGCTGGGGATGCTCTGAAGCCTATTTGCCGCCGACGCCTTTCACAGGGAACTGCGCGGTGATGCTTTCGCCGCCGGCAAATTTCAATGTCATCGGCACCTGATCGCCGATCTGCATCTGTGGCTTCATGCACATCAGATGATAGCCGCCGGGCGCAAAACTCACCGAGCCGTGCGCCGGCACGGTCAGGCTTTTCACCGGCAGCATCTTCTCGACGCCGTTTTCCTCCTTGCTCTGGTGCAGCATCACCATGCCGCAGGCCGTAGAGGACGCGCCATTCAATTCGACCGGCGCGTTGCCGTCGTTCTTCAGCGTGAAATAGCCGGCGGCCGGGCGTTGCTTGATGATGAGCCGAATCCAGGGCTTATCCACCGAGACGCCCGCGGGCGCGGCGAAGGCGAATCCTGCCGGCACGATTGCGAGCGCTGCCGCGAGCACAAATCTAGCCGCCGGTCCATTGCCTGGAATCGAGTGCGAATTGCGCCTCGTTGTCGTTTGCCTGGTCATCTTGCACCTTCCTTTCCTCCGCGCGTCGCAGCGCGTTCAAAACCAAAAGCAGGCCGGCAACGCTCATCATCGCCGGCGGGATCCAGACGATCAGCCCGCCGACGGTCTGGTCGTAATGCGCCCCCAGTTCCGGATAGATGCGGCCGCACAGGTCGTAGAAGGAATAAAGATCGCGCGGGTCGAAGGCGATCATGGCACCGCCGATGATCTGCGGGAACATCACCACCATGGCAAGGGCGGCGCGGGCGCCGAAGGAGGCGCGGGCCGGCGGCGAGGGCCGCGGATCGAGCACCAGGCACCAGAACAGGATGCCCTCGGCGACCATCGTCCAGTTCATGATCGCGAACAGCCGGGCGTCGAGCATGGCGCGGAAATGGATCGCGGGGATGAGCCAGAAAAAGAACGAGCCGCTGAACAGGATGGCGGCGAGCACCGGCTGCTGCAGGCCATAGACGATGCCGGCCGGCAGCGGATGCAAGCAGACGCGGCGCACCCATCCCGGCATGCCGCGTGCGAGCATGGCGCCGGGCCAGGCAAGCGCGATGAGCATCGGGCCGAAATGATGCATGACGACATGCTGGATGCGATTAAAGAAGAACTGATGCTCGGCGAGATATTCAAAGCGCGTTTCCATTACGCCGTAAATCGCGAGCAGCCCGGCGAAGAAGGCAAGCTGCCGCGGCCACCACGGGCGCCCGCTGCGCGGCGTCACGGTGAGGCCGCGGATATACCACCAGGCCGTGAGCCAGAGGCTCAGGAATTCGACCCAGGAAAACTCCCACGGCGCCCAGACCGGGAGCCTGGCGACATGGTTGTGCGAAAGCCACCACAGCAGCGCGCCGGCGACGCCAATGACGGCATAAACGACGGCGTCGAGGCGAAAGCCCGTCGCGGGGGCGATGAGGGGAGGGGCGCTGCTTTGCGCTTGCGACACAAGAAAGCTGCCTTATGCGGATCATCTCCGCGTCTCGCGCCGCCCCCGGCTCACGGACGTCTTTTTTCTATCTGCCGCGCGCGTCAGGAATAGGGCGGCTTCTCCCTCTCCCGGCTTGCGGGGAGAGGTCGCTTAAGCCGCCTTCTTTTCCAGATCGGCCTTCCATTGGCCCGTGGCAGCAAGCCCATTCATTTTTGCGCGATGTGAAAACGCGCGCTGGGCGGCGGCGACATTTTCCGGCCGGCCCTTCCAGGCGACCTGTGGCGCGTGCTGCAGCGCGCGGCCGTAGGAAAAGGTGAGCGGCCAGGGCAGGCCGCCGATCTTGTTCATCACGTCGAGATGGGCGGTGGCCTCTTCGTCGCTTTGCCCGCCGGACAGGAAAGCAATCCCCGGCACCGCGCCCGGCACGCAATTCTTGAGCACCTTGACGGTGCGCTCGGCGACCTCTTCGACCGAAGCTTTTTTGCCGCTCTTTTTTCCCGGCACCACCATGTTGGGCTTGAGCACCATGCCTTCGAGCGCGACGCTCTGATAGTAGAGTTGCTCGAACACGGTCTTGAGCGCCCACTCGGTGGTCACGGCGCAACGCTCGATGTCGTGGTCGCCGTCCATCAGCACTTCCGGCTCGACGATCGGCACGATGCCTTCGTCCTGGCACAGCGCGGCATAGCGGGCGAGCGCGTGCGCGTTGGTGTGGATGCCCGCGTAGCTTGGGATGCTTTCGCCTATGTCGATCACCGCGCGCCATTTGGCGAACTTGGCGCCGAGTCCGCGGTATTCGACCAGCCGCTCGCGCAAGCCGTCGAGGCCCTCGGTGATGGTCTCGCCGGGGAAGCCGGCCAGGGGCTTCGCGCCCGTGTCCACCTTGATGCCGGGGATGATGCCCTGCTGCATGAGGTACTGCGGGAAGGGCGTGC
>JBOHII010000336.1:0-2310 GCA_050725955.1 Pseudolabrys sp.
GCGGACGTCGTGCTCAAGGAACGGCGGCGGCTGGTGCTGGTCGCGCGCGAGTCGCCGCTATCGGAAGTTCATCTCGAAAACATGCTGAAGCTGTCGCGCATGGGGGTGACGATCGTTCCGCCGATGCCGGCTTTTTACAATAACCCGAAATCCATCGACGATATCGTCAATCATATTGTGGCGCGGGTTCTCGACCAGTTCGGTATTGAAACAACGTTCGCCAAGCGCTGGGATGGACACATGCAGTCATCCGGCAAGCCGGCGCCGGTGAGCGCGAAGGGCAAGCCGCGCGGCAAGAAAACCTGATCGTCGCGCGCGGCGCGCCCCGTCAGTTGAACATGAAGTTCGCGGCTTTCAGGAACAGCGTCCGATTGACGCCATCCGAATGCAGGAAGGCGGCGGCGTCGCGGACCAGCTTTTCGACGCCGGTCTCCTTCATGTAACCGTGGCCGCCGTGAATTTCGAGCGTCCAGGTGGCGATCTTCCAGGCCGCCTGCGAGGCCATGGCCTTGGGTAGCGCCCCGAGCGTTTTGTCCCAGCCTTGATCCTGGTGATCGGCGAGCCAGCAGGCGCGATGGATGTAGGAGCGCGAGGCGTCGATCAGCATCCTCATCTCCACGAGCTGGGCGCGTATGCCGTCGTGCTCGATCAGCGGCTTGCCGCCTTGTACGCGCAGCTTCGCCCAATTCACCGCCTTCTCGTGCAGCGCGACAGCGACGCCGAGGATGCTCGCTGCCGCGTAGGAATTGCTCGACGGAAAAAATCGCGCCAGCACGTCGAAGCCCTTGCCGGCCTCGCCGACCCGGTTCTCGTCGGGAATGAAACAATCCTGAAAGATCAGCTCGGCATTGTTGGCGAGCCGCTCGCCCATCTTGTCGTGCACGCGGCCGATGCTGAAGCCTTCGCGTCCGCGCTCGAGCAGGAAGCAGGTCATGCCTTCGGCCATCGGCTTGCCTTTCTCCGTCTGCACGAACACCAGATAGAAGCTGGCGCGGTTGCCGTTGGAAATGAAATGCTTCATGCCGTTGACGATCCAGCCGCCTTTGCTGCGCTCGCCGGTGGTGCGCAACGCGGTCGGGAAGGGCAGAAAATAATTCGAAGCGTTATCCGGCTCGGTGATGCCGATTGCCAGTACGCCCTTCGGGTCCTTGACGAAGAGCGCGAGCGAACGTTTCTGCTGCTCTTCGTTGAGCGCCTTTTCCATGATCTGCGCCAGCTTGAGTGTCTGCGCCATGACCACCGATATGCCGAGGTCGCCGCGCGCCAGTTCCTCCACCACTATCGCGGTGGTGAGCGAGTCGGTGCCGAGCCCGCCGTATTTCTCCGACAGCGTCATGGTGCGGATGCCGACCGCATCGGCGGCCGCCACGATCTCCTCGGAATAGCCCGCCGCCGGGTCGGTCATGGCGTCGAGCGCCGGCGCCTTCGGCGTCACCACCTCGGCAACAAAGCGCTTGACCGAGGCGAGGATCGCCCGCTGCTCGTCGGTCTGGATGAACATTTCTTCCATTGAAATTCTCCCGGCTGCCTTCCGCAACTCTAACCGCCGGCACATGGCGAAGTCACGCCCGTGATGCTAGAAATGCTCGGCTCTGGACGGGCCAAGCGGTCGGCCGCACAACCGGGTGCGCGGGAACGAGACATGACGCAAGCGAGGCGAGGCTACCGAGATCTGCATGAGCATCTACAGGCGCTGGAAAAACGCGGGCTGGTGCGCACCATCGCGCGGCCGATCGACAAGGACTCAGAATTGCATCCGCTGGTGCGCTGGCAATTCGTCGGCGGCCTCGACGAAGATGACCGCAAGGCCTTCCTGTTCACCAACATCACCGATGGGCGCGGGCGCAAATACGACATTCCGGTTGTGGTCGGCGCCATCGCCGCCAATCCGGCGATTTACGGCGTCGGCATGGACGCCAAGCTCGAGGACATCCAGGCGAAGTGGGACCATGCCATCGCCAATCCGATCGAGCCGCGGCTGGTCAACGAGGCGGTCTGCCACGAGGTGGTGATCGAGGGCGATGCGCTTAAAGGCGAAGGCCACGGCCTCGACCGGCTGCCGATCCCGGTGTCGACGCCCGGCTTCGATGCCGCCCCGACGCTGACCGCGACCAACGTCATCACGCGCGATCCGGAGACCGGCATTCAGAACATGGGCACCTACCGCGCCGCGCTGAAGGCGCCCGACCGCCTGGTCGTGCGCATGGCGACGCGGGTCGGCGGCGCCAGCGGCTACCAGCATTATCTCAAATACCAGAAACGCGGCGAGCCGATGCCCTGCGCCATCGTGCTCGGCTGTCCGCCTTACGT
>JBOHII010000337.1:0-2829 GCA_050725955.1 Pseudolabrys sp.
CTGGCATCGAGCGCATCGCCGCCTGGGATATCCTGTTTCCCGTGGCCGAAGGCGCGCGGCTCAAGGCGGCCGGCGACGCCATGGGCGTGCGGCTCGCCCACTCGGCGGCCGAGGCGGTTGCCGAGACCAACATGATCATTTCCGCGGTGACCGCGGCCTCCAGCCTGGAAGCCGCGCGCTCGGTCGAGCCGCATCTTTCCGGTTCGCCCTACTACCTCGACATCAACTCGGTCTCACCCGGCCGCAAGCAGGCAACCGCCAGCCTGCTCGGCGACAAGGCGCGCTATGTCGACGTTGCGGTGATCGCGCCGATCCACCCGGCGCGCCATTGCACCCCCTTGCTGATCGCCGGCCCACACGCCGAGACGATTTCGCCGCTGTTGCGCGAATTGCAGATGCAGCTCTCGATCGTGCCGGGCGACACCGGGCAGGCGGCGGCCATCAAGATGATCCGTAGCGTGATGATAAAGGGCATGGAGGCGCTGACGCTCGAATGCTTCCTTGCCGCTGCGCGCGCGGGCTTGCTGGAAGAGGTCACCGCCTCGCTCAAGAACAACTATCCGACGCTCGATTTCACCAAGATCGCCGATTACAACCTCGAACGCATGGCGAGCCACGGCGAACGGCGCGCCGCCGAGATGGAAGAATCGGCGGTGACCTTGCGCGAGCTCGGCCTCGATCCCTTGATGGTGGAGGCGACCGTCGCGCGCCAGCGCGAAATGGGCGCGATCGGCAAGAACGACCAGGTGCGCGCGACGCTGAAAAGCGGACGCACCGCCATGCTCGATGCGATCAGCGCCGCCGCCAAGGACCGCCACTAAGCGACGGGCCTGCCGATGAACGCGCGTTCAGCTTCGGACGCGCCAGACGGCGCATATTTCTTGTAATCCCGGCGAGTTCGCGCCTACCATGGCGCGCCAATAATCTCGGGAGGATACGATGAAATTCAAAAATCTGGGATACGCGGCGTTTATCGCGGCCACGACCGTTGCTATGGCGATCGGTTCGGCCGGGCCTAGTCAAGCCAAGCACAAAATGAAAATGGCGGCTCCAGCGCCGCAGCCGGTGATGTGCTTCAATACGGGCACCCCGGTCTGCGCCACCAAGGCCGGAAATAAATACACGTACGCCAATGCCTGCTGGGCGGCGAGCGAGGGCGCGAAGATCGTGTCGAACAAGGCCTGCCCGCCGCCAAAAGCCATGAAGGCGCATAAGATGGGCGGGAAGAAAATGGCGAAGCCTGCGATGAAAAAAGCGATGAAGAAAAAGATGTAGTCGGCGGGTTCAACGAATTTTCGCACAGAAAAAACGGGCCGCTGTCGGATAGCGGCCCGTTCGCGTTTTGTCAGTCGTGAACGCCGGTCTTATTTCTTGACCGGCGGAATCTGCAGCAGTTCGGCGAGCTGCGCCTTGGTCAGCGGCGCTTGCAGGAACTTCAGCTTCACCGCATCCCTGACAGAACCGTCGAGATCGGCGAAATGTTCGGTCTGCAAGGCTTTCTTCGGATGGAATTTCTCCATCGATTCCTTGAGCAACTCAACAGGCCTATGGATTTTCTTGGAATACATTTCGACAGCCTTAGGATCGGAATACATCCAGTCAACCGCTTCGCGATAGCCCTGCATGAAGCGCATGATGGCGTCGTGCTTGGTCTTGAGCGAATTCTCATTCACGATGAGCACGCGCACCGTTTGCCCGCGCAGCGAGGGCACATCGCTGCCGTGGGCGACGATGCGGATCTTGCCGTCCTTGATCTCCTGCAGGCCGAACGGCGGCGCCGCCCAGCCGATGTCGATCTGGCCCGACATCGTCGCGGTCAGCGTGGCGGCCGGCCCGCCGGTGGCGGTTGGCTTGGCTTTGCAGCCGAGTTCGTTGACGAAAGCAACAACGATATTGTTCGAACTCGAGCCGTTGGTCGAATAGGCGATGGTGTTTGCAGGCGTGGCGTCTTTGAGGCTTTTGATCTTGGAATCGGATTTCACATACCAATAAAGATCGCCGGTCCCGGTGAAGGCGGGAGCGAGAATGCGCACCGGCGCGCCCTTGGAGAACGCGCGCATGACGCCGGCGGCGCCGACGCCCGCGCCGATGTCGGCGCCTCCCGAGATCACCGCCTGGATGGTCTCGCCCGCGCCTTGCGTGCCGGTATTCTCCAGCACCAGTCCGAGCTTTTTGAAGATACCGGCATCCTGGCCGAGCGTCGGGGCCTGGTTTTCCCAATTGTTAATTTGGCCGATCGCCAGCTTGAGCGTGTCCTCGGCGGAGGCCGGCTGGCCGGCAAGTGCCAACGGCACGATAAACCCAAGCGCGGCGGCCATACGTTTGAAGGTCTTCATTCGGCGTTCTCCCTATGTGATTTTCTTTCGTTATCCCGGTGCCCCAATAGTGGGCCCCATTCAACACCGGAGCCTGCCCATGGGGGAAGCCCTAAATCTCAGCGGCGCGCTGTTTTGCGGGCGCGGCGCCGCTTTGCCGCAGGCTTCGCGGGGCGGGATTTGCGTCCCGCCAGCGGCAGGCCGCCGGCCTTGGCTACCCGCATCGACCAATATTCCCACGAGCGCGTGAGGCCGGTGGTCTTGGTGACAAGTTGCCCGGCCAAATGGGTCTCGCCCGCCGTCAGCGAGGCAATTTTGCCGATCGTCATGGCGCGCACCTGGAACTCGGCGTTGTTGGCGGAAAAGATCGAGCGGAACACGCATTCGCGCACGCCGTTCCCGGCGACCGTCACGCCATGCCGCTTCATCAGCACCATCCAGTGCTGGCCGAGCGCGCGGGCGAGCGAGGCCCCCTCCTCCGGCTTGACCACCAGCATATTGGTGTCGCCGAACT
>JBOHII010000338.1:0-6856 GCA_050725955.1 Pseudolabrys sp.
GGTCAGCCGTTCCTTCTTGGTGTAGCCGCCCGACTCGCCGGAATTGAGCATCTCGTCGAGCTTGCGCAGGCGTGAGATCGAGCCGGAAATCGTCTTCCAGTTGGTCAGCGTGCCGCCGAGCCAGCGCGAATTTACGTAATACTGCGCCGACTGCTTGGCGGCGGCGGCGATCGCATCCTGCGCCTGCCGCTTGGTGCCGACGACCAGGATGCGGCCGCCCTTGGCGACGGTATCGCTGACGGCCTGCAGCGCGCGATGCAGCATCGGCACGCTCTGGGCGAGATCGATGATGTGAATGTTGTTGCGGGTGCCGAAGATGTAACTACCCATCTTCGGGTTCCAACGGTGGGCCTGATGGCCGAAATGCACGCCAGCTTCCAAAAGCTGGCGCATGCTGAAGTCAGGAATCGTCATAAGCTTCTCCGGTTGATCCGCCGCGGACTTGTGTGAGCCCCGAAAAGGGCCACCGGACGGCCTTTTTGACCCATTGTCGGGGCCTAAAGCCAAAGTTCCGCGTGAGTGATGCCGCGGCTTATATAGGGGCGATTTGCGGGATGCAAGGCGACCACGGCGGCGAACCAAAACCCCGCCCCGCGCGTTGTTAGGGTGTCAGAACAGCAAAGCCGCCGAATTGAGGCCACTCCTTTGGGGCGACGCCACGGAGGGAGCCATGACGATTCACGCACATCACATCGAGCAGGACCGCCCGACCCGGCCGCGGGTGCGCGAAGGCCTGCACCCCCTCGTCTATCGCAGCATCGTCGGGCTCACGATCTGGCTCGTCCTGTCGGTGTGGGTGTTCTTCGACCGCGGCGCCTATGTCGGCCTCACCCTCGCAATGATCACCGTGTTCTTTCTGATCGTCGTCGGAATCCCCGTTCTCATCTGGAAGACCTGGCAGCACAATGCTCCGGCCGACGAGACGCGCGCGACGGCGGAATCGTTTGACAGTTGGGCTTCGCAAAGCTTCGCCACCTGGACCGGCGCCCTTGGCGGCCGCGAGGCGGCGATGCAGATCCTGTTGCCGATCGCCGCGGTTGCGATCGGCATGTCGATTTTCGGCCTGGTATTCGCTTTAGCGACGCCGGGCGCCGGTTGATCGCCCGGCGCGGGTCAAACCCCGAAATATTTGGAATAACGCTGTTTGATTTCCTCCGCCTGCGCGATCATTTTATCGGGCTCGGTATTCATGATCTTGATGGCGGAGAGCGGCGTGCGCCCCGGCTTGTCTTTGGCCAGACGGTGCACCGAACGCAATCCCCCGACATTGATGAACATTTGCTGCGCCTCGGCGGTGAACAGGTAATTCTGGAACAGCCGGGCGGCGTTGGGATGCGGCGCCGCCTTGAAAATCGCCGACGGCATGAGGACGATGGGCGAGCCTTCGCTCGCATAAACCGGCGCGATCGGCTTGCCGCCTTCGTTGGCGATCA
Source organism: Pseudolabrys sp. (assembly GCA_050725955.1). GTDB lineage: Bacteria > Pseudomonadota > Alphaproteobacteria > Rhizobiales > Xanthobacteraceae > Pseudolabrys. Next base: position 1,434 of record JBOHII010000338.1, read on the forward strand.
GCACATTGTATTCGTTGCCGTCCACCATCACGGGACGTTCGCCAAGGATGACTTTCTTCGGCGTGTCGGTCGCCGACTGCACCTGCATGACTTTCTGCTTCGACAATTTTTCGAGGTAAGACCATCCGAGATTGCGCACCAATTGATAGGTCGAGGTGATGATGGTGCCGCTGTAGCTCGGGTTCGCCTTGACCAGCTTGCCGACCCATTTCGGATCGAGCAGATCGTTCAGGCTTTTCGGCGCCTCCTCGCGCGTCACCATCGAGGTGTTGTAGGCGATGATGCACAGCGTCGAGCGCACGATGGCGTAATAGCCGTCGGCGTCGCGATACTCGGGCGCGATATTCTTGGCCACGTCCTCGGGCACGTAGGCCTCGAGCAGCCCCTGCTTCTTCCAGTCGGCGAACATGGCGGCGTCGCCGGTATTGGACGCATCGACCTTATGCAAGCCGGCGGCATATTCCTGTCCGACGCGGGTGAAGATGCGCTCGGCGCCGGCGCGTTCCACGCGGGCGGAAATGCCGGGGAATTTCTGTTCGAACGCTTTGGCGATTTTCTCGGCGAGTTGCAGATCGGCCGAGGTGTACCAGACGACCTGGCCCTCTTTCTTGGCCGCCTCGATCAGCGCCGGCGTGATCGCCTCGGCCGGCGGCGCTGCGGCGCGCACGGGTGCAGCGAACGCGGTCGCGGCGACGGCCGCGGACCCTTGCAGGATTTCTCGGCGCGAGGGCAGATATTTTTTCATGGTTGCCTCCCTGAAGTTCCTCCACGCCGGGAAGGCTAGCACGGTTGCAAGGTTGTCGCGTGCGACCTATAGCGCCTCGACCTGTACCACGCCCGGCACCGCCTTGATGGCGCCGGCGATCTGCGGGGAGACCTTGAAGCGCCCGGGCAGCTTGACCTCCACCTCTGTGCCGGCCGCCAGCATCAGCACCACGCTCACCTCGCCGTCGCCATTGGCGGCTCGCGGCACTTGTTCCAGCCGCTTGGCCACCGCCTCGATTGGCTTGTCGTCGCGCAGGAACACGCGCAGGCCCTTGGCCAGGTTCGCGGCAGCGGCATCGAGCGGCTCGACCGACTGGATGCGGGCGCGCACCTCGTCGCCCTGCAGTTCCGCCGACAGGAACAGCAGTACCGCGGTGCCCGGCTCCAATACGTCGCGGTGCTCGGCGAGGCCCTCGGAAAAAATCACCGCCTCGTAGTGACCGGTCGGATCGGAAAGGCCGATGATGCCCATCTTGCTCCCCGTTCGGGTGCGCCGCTCCTGGCGACCGACGACGGTGCCGGCGACGCGCCCGGCGGTCGCACCGCCTTTGACGGCGCGCGAAAAGTCCGCCCAGGACTGCACGCGCATTTTCTTGAGCACGCCGGCGTAATCGTCGAGCGGATGTCCGGACAGGAAAAATCCGACCGCCTCGTATTCCCGGCGCAGCCGCTCGGCCGGCAGCCAGGCATCGACGCTGGGCAACGCAACCGGTTCGCGTTCGCCGGCGCCGCCGAACAATTCGTTCTGCCCAACGCTCGCCGCGTCGTGCGCCCGTTGCGCGCGCGCGAGCACGCCGTCCATGGCAGGGAATACGCGCGCGCGGTTTCGCTCGAACTCATCGAAGGCGCCGGCCTGCGCCAGGCTTTCCAGCACGCGTTTATTCACGCTGCGCGGATTGATGCGGTCGGCGAAGTCGGCCAGATCCTTGAACTTGCCGGCCTCGCGCGCGCCGATGATGGCCTCCACCGCCTGCTTGCCGACGCCTTTGAGCGCCGCCAGCGCGTAGATGATGGTGCCGCCGTCGACCTCAAAAGCGACGTGTGAGCGGTTGATCGAGGGCGGATCGACTTTGATGCCGAGCCGCTCCGCCTCGGCGCGGAATTCGGCGAGTTTGTCGGTGTTGCCCATGTCGAGCGTCATCGAGGCCGCCAGGAATTCGACCGGATAATTCGCCTTCATAAAAGCGGTCTGGTAGGTGAGCAGCGCATAAGGCGCCGAGTGCGACTTGTTGAAGCCGTATTCGGCGAACTTGGCGCAGGCATCGAAGATCGTATCGGCCAGCCCCTTGTCCAGCCCGCGCTCGATGGCGCCGGCGAGAAAACGGCCGCGCTGGGCGTCCATTTCCTTCTTGATCTTCTTGCCCATGGCGCGGCGCAAGATGTCGGCCTCCGCCAGGCTGTAGCCGGCCAGATCGCGCGCAATCTGCTGCACCTGCTCCTGATAGGTGATGATGCCGTAGGTTGCCGCCAGGATCGGCTCGAGCTTCGGATGCATATATTCGATCGGCTCATAGCCGAGCTTGCGCGCACAATAGGTCGGAATGTTCGCCATCGGCCCCGGCCGGTAGAGTGCAACGAGCGCGATCAGGTCCTCGAAACGGTCCGGGCGCATGTCGATCAAGGCGCGCCGCATGCCCTGACTTTCCACCTGAAACACGCCGACGGTGTCGCCGCGCGCCAGCGCCTCGAAGGTCTTGGGATCGTCGAGCGGGATCTTGAGCAGGTCGATATCGATGCCGCGGCGGCGCACCAGCTTCACCGCGCGGTCGAGCACGGTCAGCGTCTTGAGGCCGAGGAAATCGAACTTCACCAGACCCGCCTGCTCGACCCATTTCATGTTGAACTGGGTCACCGGCAGGTCGGACTTCGGATCGCGATAGAGCGGCACCAGCTCGGTGAGTGGGCGGTCGCCGATGACGATGCCGGCGGCGTGCGTGGAGGCGTGGCGGGTGAGGCCCTCGAGCTTGCGGGCGATATCGAAGGCGCGCTTGACCACCGGATCGCCGTCCCGCTCGGCCTGCAATTTCGGTTCGCCTTCGATGGCTTGGGCGAGCGAGACCGGCGCCGCCGGGTTCTGCGGCACCAGCTTGCAGAGCTTGTCGACCTGTCCGTAAGGCATTTGCAGCACGCGGCCGACGTCGCGCAAAACGCCGCGCGCCTGCAGCGTGCCGAAGGTGATGATCTGCGCCACCTGATCGCGCCCGTAGCGCTCCTGCACGTAGTGGATCACCTCGTCGCGCCGGTCCTGGCAGAAGTCGATGTCGAAATCCGGCATCGACACGCGATCCGGATTGAGAAAGCGTTCGAACAGCAGCCCGAAGCGGATCGGATCGAGATCGGTGATGGTGAGCGAATAGGCGACCAGCGAGCCGGCGCCGGAGCCGCGGCCGGGACCGACCGGAATCCCTTGCGCCTTCGCCCATTGGATGAAATCGGCGACGATCAGGAAGTAGCCGGGATATTTCATCCCGGCGATGACGCCCAATTCGAAATCGAGCCGCTCGCGGTATTCGACCTCGGTGACGCCGGGCGCGAGACCCGCGGTCGCCAGGCGTAGCGCCAGCCCCTCTTCGGCGCGCTTGCGCAGTTCGGCGGCTTCGTCGACCACACTGTCGCCGGCGGAAAAGCGCGGCAAAATCGGCTGATGCGTGCGCGGGCGAAAGGCGCAGCGCTCGGCGATCTCGACGGTCGAAGCCAGCGCCTCCGGCAGATCGGCGAACAACTCGGCCATTTCGGCGCGGCTCTTGAAGCGATGCTCAACATTGAGCTGGCGGCGGTCGGCTTCGGCGAGCAGCCGGCCTTCCGCGATGCAGATCAGCGCGTCATGCGCCTCGTGGTCGGCGGCGCTGGCGAAAAAGGGCTCGTTGGTCGCAACCAGCGGCAGAGCTTTGCCGTAGGCGAGATCGATCAGCACCGGCTCGGTCATGCGCTCCTGCGCCGTGCCGTGCCGTTGCAACTCTACGTAAAGGCGGTCACCGAACAGCCGGCAAAGCGCGTCGAGCCGGCTGACGGCGAGATGGCTCTGCCCGGCGGCGATGGCCACGTCGAGTGGCCCACCCGGCCCGCCGGTGAGCGCGATGATGCCGTCCGTCTCGCCCTCGAGCCATTCGAGCTTGAGGCGGGGCGGCTCGTTCGCCGGCGTGTCGAGGTGGGCGCGCGAGGACAGCCGCATCAGGCTGCGATAGCCGGCCTCGCGCGCGGCGAGCAGCACGATGCGCTCGCGCGGCGGCTGCGCGTTGGCGTTTGCGCGCGATCCATGGTCGGTGTCGCCGAAATCAACGGCCAGCGCGCAGCCGACGATCGGCTGGATACCGGCACCGGCGAGCTTTTCGGAGAACTCCAGCGCGCCGAACATGTTGTCGGTGTCGGTGAGTGCCAGTGCGGCCTGCTTGTCGGCCTTGGCGAGGTCGGCCAGCCGCGCGAGCGGGATCGCGCCCTCCAGCAGCGAATAATTCGAGTGGACGTGCAGGTGCACGAAGTCGAGACGGGCCATAGCTGCCTGTAGCTTGGGTGATTCCTTGTCTCACCCAGAGTGGGGATGCAAGGCCGTGGTGTCTACCGCCAAGGGCGCATGACCGCCCGCTATGCCCGCTTTTCCCAGCCACGGGACCCAACGAACATTTCTCGTCATTCCGGGACGGCCCGCAGGGCCGGACCCGGAATCCAGATACGCAATCGCAACTCCTCTGGATTCCGGGTTCGCTCGCTTGCGCTCGCGCCCCGGAATGACGCAATACTCATAGGTTGCTGAACACCTGCGACCAGATGGCGATCATGCCGACGAACAGCGCGAGCGAGGCCAGTGCGGCGGCTTCTTGAATCACGACTTTGAACATGGTTCTTTCCCCGGAACGGACAAGGAACATAGTTCATGGTACGTTCTGGGTCAAGAATTTTTGGCACTGTCGCTCAAGGCGCACTTTTCCTAACATAATCAATAAGTTATTGATTTATCCTCATCCACATCACCCCATCTCCGCCACCTTGCCCTCCCGCAAGGTCACCCGCCGGTCCATGCGGGCGGCGAGCTCCATATTGTGGGTGGCGATGATGGTGGCGAGTCCCGAGGCGCGCACTAGTTGCGTCAAAGCCGCGAATACGTGATCGGCGGTGTGCACGTCCAAATTCCCGGTCGGCTCGTCGGCCAGCAGGATGCGCGGCGCGTTGGCGACCGCCCGCCCAATGGCGACGCGTTGCTGCTCGCCGCCCGAGAGTTCGGCCGGGCGGTGCGTAAGCCGGTCCTGCAGGCCCAGATAATCGAGCAATTCGACCGCGCGCTTCTTGGCTTCCTTGCGCGTGAGGCCGCGGATCATCTGCGGCAGCAGCACATTTTCCAGCGCGTTGAATTCCGGCAGCAGATGGTGCGACTGGTAGACGAAGCCGATCTCGTTGCGGCGGATGCGCGTGCGCTCGGCGTCGGACAAAATCGCGGTGGCGCGGCCGTCGATATAGACGTCGCCATGGTCGGGGTGCTCCAGCAGGCCCGCAATGTGCAGGAGCGTCGATTTGCCGGCGCCCGACGGCGCCACCAGCGCGATCGACTGGCCCGGCCAGACAGCAAGTTCCGCGCCATTGAGGATGTGCAGCGTCTCGTCGCCCTGCCGGTAATGGCGCTCGATGCCGAGCATATAGAGGATCGGGTTCGGCTCGTCCTGCGC
>JBOHII010000339.1:0-3040 GCA_050725955.1 Pseudolabrys sp.
GAACCCGGCCTCGTCGTGAACCACGGAAACGATCAAAGGCGATTCAATGGCCGAGCAAGCCGATGATATGGTTAGTCTTTCCAATTGCCGGCTAGCAGCCGCCGACTGTCACCCGCAAACAGCTTGCCGCCTGACTGGCTCGGATAAAGCCTGACACCGACCAACCTAAAGTAAGACGCGGCAGGCCGTACGGGACCTTGTTCGGTGGTTACGTCCTGTGCCAAGCTATAGGTGTTACTCGTAATACCTCGGAGATCTAGCATGCCTCAGGGCACGGTAAAGTGGTTCAATCAGACGAAGGGCTATGGCTTCATCCAGCCGCAAGAAGGCGGGAAGGATGTGTTCGTGCACATCTCGGCGGTTGAACGCGCCGGACTTAGCACACTGAACGAAGGTCAGACCGTTCAGTTCGAACTCGTCGAGAACCGCGGAAAGACATCCGCGGAAAACCTCAAGGTTAAGTGACCTCGTCGCCCGAGGCTACTTTCGGCCTTTTTGTCTGAACCTGGTGCCGCCGAGCTCGTCGAGCGCGGCGGGTTTCGCGCGCCGGTTTGGCGCGCTAGAACGCGGGTCTATGCAAATCCATCCCGGCCGGCACCGGCGGCGGCCCGCGCATGACCGTTTCATCCGACAATGTTGACTTCGGCGGGTTTGCACCCGGGGTCGTCGATCGAACCGTGATCGCGCTGACCAGCCGATTGCCGAACGCTTGGATCGGGCTGCGCCTCGCCATCTTGCTGCGCCGAATAACGACGATGCGCCTCGACTATCCGGAGGGCGCGCTGGATGTCGTTCGTTGGGGAATGCGGCTGCGGCTGCATCCTCTGGACAACGGTTGTGAGAAGAACCTGCTGTTCACACCGCAGATGTACGAGGCCGCCGAGCTTGCCGTGTTGTCGGAAGCAATATCCGCGGCCAAGGCGCAAGGACGCCGGTTCAGCTTTATCGATATCGGCGCCAATGTCGGCTTGTTTTCATTTTTTGTCGCCGCCGCGGCGGGAGCGGATGCGCGAATCCTCGCCATCGAGCCGGAACCGGGAAACTTCTCGCGTCTGGTTTTCAATATTCGTTGCAATCCCGGCGTGCCGATCCATGCAATCCCTATTGCGTTGAGCGACGAAGCGGGGGAATTGATCGTGGCGCGGCCGGGGCGCGATCGCGGCGGCGCCTTTACGCGAAAAGAACCGGACGCTTCGCCCGGGTCGGCCGACCATCGCGTCGAAGCGCGAACCTTGCACCAATTGGCTCAGCAAGAAGGCATTGACCGGATCGATGCCATCAAGATCGATGTCGAGGGCTCCGAAGACCAAATCCTGATGCCTTTCTTTCGCGATGCGCCGCCTTCGCTGTGGCCGCTATTGCTTCTGATCGAGGACGCGCGCGATAAAAAGTCGAACGATATTTTGTCGTTTCTTGCCAAATCGGGTTATGCGACTGTCGCGCACAGCAAGTTGAACGTGATGCTGCGCCTGCAAAACAAGCCCGAGCCGCGAAGTTCATGACGCTCGATCGCAATCGCTTTGCGCGGGTAGCCGACGGTCTCGCCGTGGCGCTGGCGGCGTCGTTGCCCTGGTCCACGTCGGCGACGGGAATTCTCGCCGTCTTGTGGTTGCTGGCCATCATCCCGACTCTCGAATTTTCGTCGCTGCGGCGATTTATCACTATTCCGGCCGGCGGATTGCCGTTGTTGCTTGTGGCGCTCGGCGCCTTGGGGATGCTTTGGGCGGACGTGTCGTGGGCGGAGCGCTTCGACGGCGTCACCTCCTTTTTCAAATTATTGTTCATACCGCTGCTTCTGCACCGATTTTATCGATCCGAACGCGGACGCCATGTTCTGATCGGCTTCCTTGCGTCCTGTGTTCTGCTGCTTCTGGTTTCAGGTTTGTTGCTGGCGTGGCCGCAGTTGGCCTGGCGCGGCGGCAGCGCTGCACCCGGGGTTCCGGTCAAAGACTACATTGCTCAGAGCGCAATGTTCACGGTTTGCGTTCTGGTGATCTTGCGATTTGCCTACGACACCTGGCGGGACGCAAGCCGCGGCTTGGCCCTGGCTTTGTGCGCGCTTGCGTTGATTTTTCTTGCAAACATTTTTTATGTCGCGACCAGCCGCACCGCCCTCGTTGTTATTCCAATTTTGCTGCTTCTGTTGGGCTATCGGCTGTTCGGTTGGAAGGGCGCGGCCGGGCTTGTCGTCGGGTGTTTTGTTTTGGCAATGGCGGCATGGCCGTCGTCGTCGTTCCTGCGGCTACGTGTCGATTCGTTTTTTAGCGAGGTCGGTTCGTACCGGCCCGGCGGAAATGCCACGTCGGCCGGCGAACGATTGGAATTTTGGCGGAAGTCGATCGGGTTTATCAAAGACGCGCCGCTGATCGGGCACGGCACCGGCTCTATTCGCGATCAGTTTCGCCGTTCAGCCGTGGGCCAGACCGGCATGGCCGGCGAAGCGGCAGCCAATCCGCACAATCAGATTTTCGGGGTCGGGATTCAACTTGGCCTCGTCGGCATCGCGGTGCTGCTGGCCATGTGGTGCGCGCATCTCATGCTTTTTCGATCCGCCAGCTTTGCCGCCTGGGTCGGGCTCGTCGTGGTCATCCAAAATATCGTCAGCTCGCTGTTTAATTCCCACCTGTTCGACTTTACCCATGGCTGGGCCTATGTCGTCGGCGTCGGCATCGCCGGCGGGGTCGTGCTGAAAGAATCCGTACCGCGGCGCTAGCGTGTCAGCGTCTCAAGCTCGGGAAACGGCGCCAAGACCGCATCCTTGCAAGCTTCGCGCACCTCGCCCGGCCCGTCGAAAAAGCGGTCGAGCTTGCCCGATACGTAAACCGCCACGCCCTCCTTGGCGCCGGCATATCGCCCACCGCTTTTGCGCGCGTTGTAGCGCACGCAGGCGATATAGCGTTCGCCGGGACCGACAGTCTTGAGTTGCGGCTGCGACACCGCCGCGCCCTGGATATGGGTCGGATCGTTGAGATAGGTGCGCAGGAACGCCATGAGGTCGGTCTTGTAGTTTTGCGGGAAGACGTTTTGCGCATCCCACTGC
>JBOHII010000340.1:0-11881 GCA_050725955.1 Pseudolabrys sp.
GCATAACGCTTACCGGGGTTATGGGTCCCGGCCCTCGCTTTGCTCGCGCCGGCGGTGACCGCCTGGTGCCAGGGCACGCCCATCAGCCAGCATACCGGCGCCATGACATAGCCGAGCAGGCGCTGCAGCGTGATCGCGCCGCCCGCCATGGCCATTAAGGCGACGACGCCAAGGGTTGATTGCAGGTGCTGCATGTCTTAGTTCCCCAACACGGCGGTGGTTAAGTTGCGGCTCTTGACTTGCCAACGCCGGTCCGCTCGTGAAAATGCACGACTTGCCGGGGCCGAGGCAATGGGAGACCCGCCGATGGCCCGCATCCGCTTCGATTTCGGCACGCTCACGCTCGATGCCGAACTGCTCGATACGCCTACCGCCAAGGCGATCCTTGCGGCGCTGCCGCTCTCCTCGTCGGTTCTGACCTGGGGCGAGGAGGTCTATTTCGACGTGCCGGTCAACATCGCGCGCGAGGCCGACGCGCGCGCCGTGATCGTGCCGGGCGAGATCGCCTACTGGCCGCAAGGGCCGGCGATTGCGATCGGGTTCGGCCGCACGCCGATCTCCAAGGGCAATGAGACGCGGCTGGCCAGCCCCTGCAACGTGTTCGCCAAGGCGCTCGGCAACGTGAAGGCGCTGGGCAAGGTGAAGACGGGGGCGAAGGTTGAGGTGACCGCCGTCAAATAGTATGGAGGGCCGATGGCGGGTCGACCAGACACGCCAGTGTTAGGAAAGACGATGGCCAAGGACGACAAGAAAGCCAAAGCGAGCCCGGCGCCAAAAGCCGAGGTCGCTGCTGCGAAGAAAAAAGAAGAGACCGCGCCGACGGACAAGACATCTTCCGGCGCAGAGCCAATCAAGGCAGAATCCGGCGACGCCGGTGCCGCCGCGCCCAAGGGCTATAGCCGGGGCGAGGGTCAGAAGCCGGTGACCCAAGCTTACAAGGATAACTGGAACGCGATCTACGGGAAGGAAAAGAAGAAAAAGCGATTATCGCGGAGCACGCCGTCCGTCGCGTTCACCCGCGACCGACAAACGGCATTTTGTTGGCCATTACCGTCATGAACAATACGTTGGTGTCGAGCGGCAGGCTCGCCATGTACACCACCGCATTGCCGACATGCTCGGCTTCCATGCGCGGCTCAATCATCTTGCGGCCGTCCGGCTGCTGCACGCCGTCGCCCTGCACCATACGGTCGGTCAACGGCGTCGCCGCGTTGCCGATATCGACCTGGCCGCAGCAGATGTCGTACTGGCGGCAATCGAGCGAGGTTGATTTGGTGAGACCGGTCACCGCGTGCTTGGTCGACGTATAGGCGACCGAATATGGGCGCGGTGCATGCGCCGAAATCGATCCATTGTTGACGATGCGGCCGCCGCGCGGATTTTGCGCTTTCATGATCTTGATCGCTTCCTGGGTGCACACGAACATGCCGGTCAGGTTGGTGGCCACCACATTGGTCCACGTCTCGTAGGGCAGGTCCTCAAGCGGCACGGCCGGCGCGCCAATGCCGGCATTGTTGAACAACACATCGAGCCGGCTGAAGGTCGATTTGGTCGTGGCGAACAGCGTCAGGATCGACTCGCGCTTGGACACGTCGGTCGGCACCGCCAGTGCCTGCGCGCCGACCGTGTTGATCTCGGCCGCTACCTTGTCGAGCATCTCCTTGCGCCTGCCGGCGAGCACCAGGTTGTATCCGGCTTTGGCGAGCGCAATCGCCACCGCCCGGCCCACCCCGGTGCCGGCACCGGTCACCAACGCGATTTTCGCGGACGCACCCATTGGCTGTTCTCCCTGGTGTGATTTTCTAACCGACGCCATACCACAAAAGATTATGGACGCCATCACGGCGCCGAACCACGTTCAGGTGTGTGAAGCGGCTAGCCGGCGAGCTTAGCGGGCTCGTCAATGGGACGGAACGAACCTGGCGAATCCAGCCGGGCGCTGATGTCGGCGGCGGTCACCGCCCGACCGAAACGATAGCCTTGCATGAAATGTACGCCGGCGGCGCGCAGGAACAGCTGTTGGTCCGCGGTCTCCACACCTTCCGCCGTCACTTTCATGCCGAGGCCGCGGCCAAGGCTGACGACCGCGTGCACGATAGCGGCGGCATCGGCCGCTTTCTCGATGGAGAGTACGAAGCTGCGGTCGATCTTGAGCTTGTCGAACGGCAAACGGCGCAAATAGAGCAGGCTCGAATAACCAGTGCCGAAATCGTCGAGCGCGAGTTGCACGCCCAGGGCCTTGAGCCGCAACATGCCGGCTTCCGCGGTGTCCACGTTGCCGAGCAGCACACTTTCGGTGAGTTCGATTTCGAGCCGGGCCGGATCGAATTCGGTTTCGCTCAATGTGCGTTGCACGGTCTCGAAGAAATCGGTGCGCCGAAATTGCAGCGGCGAGACGTTGACCGAGACGGTGAGGCCCGGCCAGGCCCTGCCGTCGAGGCAGGCGCGGCGCAATACCCAGGCGCCGAGTTCGATAATTAAGCCGGAATGCTCGGCAATGGCGATGAACTCGCTGGGCGGAATCTCGCCGCGGGTGGGATGGGTCCAGCGGCACAGCGCTTCGACGCCGACCACGATCTCCCCGCTCTTGTTGACGATAGGTTGATACAGGAGTTTCAGGCAATCGTTATCGATCGCCTCGCGCAAGTCGCCTTCGAGGAGCTTGCGGTTGGAGAGGTCCGCGTCCATCGCCTCGTCGTAAATGCAAGCGCGGTTGCGGCCTTCGTTCTTGGCCCGGTAAAGCGCCATGTCGGCATAGCGCATGGTGTCGGCAGCGCCGCCGCATTTGTGGTCGATCACCGCGATGCCAATCGAGGCGCCGATGATAATGTTCTGCCCGTTGATCGCATAAGGCGCGCAGATCGTGGCGATCATGCGCTGGGCCACCGTTATCATCTTGCCGGGGTTGTCGCCGATCGAGGAAATCACCGCGAATTCGTCGCCGCCGAGCCGCGCGACCAAATCGTCGCCGCGCAGCATGTGCGAGAGCCGCAACGTGACGTTGCGGATTAGTTCATCGCCAACGGGATGACCGAGCGTGTCGTTGACGTCCTTGAAATGGTCGAGGTCGATATAGAATACCGCGGCCGGCGAGGAGCCGGCGCGCACCTCCTCGATCACTGCTTCCAGCCGTTCGCCGAAAAAGATGCGGTTGGGCAGGCCGCAGAGTGGGTCGTGCATGGCGAGATGACGCAGCCGTGTTTCGCCGGCGGCGATGGCAGCCGCGGTGCGGCGCATATAGCGCAGCACGAAAGCGGCGAGCAATGTGAAGCCGGCGAGCGCAACGGCGATGAACGGGATAACACTGTGCACAATCTCGGCGCCGGGCTGTCGCGGCGTCCAGGCGAAGCGGGCGAAGGCGTGGCCTTGCGGCCCGGCCAGTTCATAGGTGAGATCGGTGGGCGGCGGCTGCGCGTCGCCGATCTGGCGCAAGTTGGCTAGCCGCAGTTGCGCGGCAATGTCGGCGAGCACGTCTTGGTCGATGAATTTCACCGACATCACGATCGGTGCAGCCTGGTCGAGCGGGGCGGGACTATCGTCCGGCGGCCCGACCGCAGCTGCGGCGATGACGGCAGGCCTGCCCAAGAAATTGCGGATCACCGCAGCTTTCGCTTGCGCGCCGCCATCGGCCTCGCTCGGCTCGTCGACGCGGAGCGAGCCGCGCAATGCGATGTCGCGACCGCGCATGTAGTTGAGCACCGGCACGAGGTCGGTCTGCGCCGCCACGAACCATTGCGGATCGGTGATTTGGTCGTCGAGTTGCGAAAGGACCGGCTTGTCGTCGCCGTCGAAAATGAAGACGTAGTCGTGATCGAAATTGGTTTGCAGCCAGCGCCCGACGCGCCGGTGCGCCCAGTCCGCATCAAATTTGACGCGGATATTTTCGATGGCCGGATTTGAAGCGGCGACGCTGTGAACTTCGCGCAGCATTCGCTCGCCGTAATCGCCGAGCGCGCGCGAGAACAACTGCTTCTCATGCTGCACCGCGACTTCGTCGGCGTGATGGGCGGAGGAGAGCACCGCGACGACGATGCAGACGATCGCCACCGCCACGATCACGCCGATCGGGACCACCACGCTCAGCCGCGCGCGATCCCAACTCGTGTGTTGGCGGTCGTCGGAGGTGTGCAGGCGCGCCACAGCCGGCAAGATGAGCCCCTTAAACTGTCCCAACCATTGGAGTTTTCGGAGCGCAAGCTATGGCAGAAAACTTGCTTTTCGCTTGCGTTTTGCCGTTTTGGCGAAGCCGCCGGGCCACCGCGGCGCGAATCGCGCGGTGCCGTTAATCGGTGGTTAAGATCGCCAGCGGCGAAATCGCGGAATCCTCATCCCGCGCTGCGGTAGGGTGGGCGCGGTATGGCAATATGGGCGGCGCGCAGCGCGCCGGACCAGCGCTCGCGCAGGTCCTGGAAATAGGGCTCGCCCGCCTCGATGCGATAATTTACCTCGGGATTGTAGGTGTCCCGGCGCGCCACCAGGATGTCGATCGGCAGTCCAACCCCGAGATTGGAGCGCATGGTGGAATCCATGGAGATCAGCCCAATTTTGAGCCCGTCATAAAGGTCGGTATCGAAACTGATGGCGCGGTCGAGAACCGGCTTGCCGTATTTGTGCTCGCCAATCTGTAAATACGGCGTGTCGGTGGTGCATTCAATGAAATTGCCGGCCGAATAGATCATGAAAAGCCGCACGCGGCCTCCCTTGATCTGGCCGCCGAACAGGAACGAAACGTCGCTGTCGACGTCGGCGGATGCGAGCGCTTTGCCTTCCATGTTTTGCACCGAACGGATGGCCTTGCCGACGCGCTGAGCGGCCTTGAACATGCTGGGCGCGTTCATCAGGGTTTCAACTTCGCCGGTCTCCGGATTCTCCATGCCCTCGGTCAAGGTCGAGCGCACTGACTGGCTGAGCGACAGGTTGCCGGAGGAGGCGAGCGCCATGATGCGTTCGCCCGGCTGGGTATAGACGTGTAGCTTGCGGAAGGTGGACACATTATCGAGGCCGGCATTAGTGCGGGTGTCCGCGATCATCACCAAGCCGTCACGCACCAGAATTCCGCAACAATATGTCATGGGTTCCGACTTTTTCTTACTCACCCTGGCCGCTGGGTTATAGCGACGCGGGGCCATGTCCGGCAATGTCATAGTGCACGATCCCGAAGCGTGGCTAGCGGTTTTCGGACAAGATCGTGCGCCAGGCAAAATGCGCGAACCAGAATGTTCAGCGCCGGTTTGCGGGACGGATAGTGCGACATGCTAGTTTTGCGCCTGATGGCGCGCCTGCTCGACTTGGACCGCGACTTGTAGCGTCTCGCCACTACCGCCGAAGCGCGTTCCGCGCACCGGTGCCGCGCCAAGATAGTCGAGGCCCATCGCAACGCGCACATGCGCGTCAGTCGGGCAGATGTCGTTGGTCGGGTCGAAGCCGACCCAGCCAAGTCCGTCGACGTGGGCTTCAGCCCAGGCATGGCCGGCTTCCTGCGCCAGCGCGCCGTCGCTGCGGAAGACATGCCCGCCGATATAACGCGCCGGAATGCCGAGGTGGCGCGCTGCGGCGACGTAGATATGGGTGATGTCCTGGCAGACGCCGCGGCGCAGCGTGAAGGCTTCCGCCGCCGTGGTCGCGACATGGGTGGGATCGGTGTCGAAGGTGATCTCCTTGTGCAGCGCGCTCATCAGTCCGTGCAGCAGCGCCAACGGTTCGCTGCCTTCTTCGACGCGCACGTTCTCCGCGAACTCAACGATGGCAGCGTCGGGTTGCGTGAGCGCGGTTTCACGCAGGAACAGACTGGGCGGAAACCGCTCGACTGTGCTGTTGACCACGCCGTTGCTGTCTTGCGTATCGACCTCGCCATCGACGGTTACCGATAGTTCGTTGAAAGGTCCCTCGGCGGTGAAGGAATGCGTGATATTGCCGAAAGCATCCTCGTGCTGGTGCAACAGGCAATCCTGCGACAGGTCGACCCGCCAATACACCACGTACTGCCCGTCGTGGTTGCGTGGGGTGAGGCGAAGCATCTGCGTCACGCTGGTGGGCGGCGCGTCGTAGCGGTAAGTGGTCGCGTGGGAAATGCGAATGCGCATGCGCTCGACGGACTATTGTTACCGGGCCGGTTCCAGCTCAAGCCGGCCGCTATGCCGGGGTTGCGCTCATAGCAGGAACTGCTCGGTAATGGCAGCACCCAACCGGTTATTCTCGGTGATGAATTCGCCGATGAACTCGTGCAAGCCGCGCTGGAAAATATTGTCCATGCGGCTGTTCTGCAGGCGGGCGCGAATGCCGCGGGCCTGGCGCTGGGCGGGACCCTGACGGCCGTAAGCGCCGGCGACCTGGTCGAGATTGCGCACGATGGCCTCGTAGCAGGAGGCGAGCGAGCGCGGCATTTCCTCCTTCAGGATCAGCAGGTCGGCGACCGACCAAGGCTGCAGGCTTTCGCGATAAACCCAGTGGTACGCGGTGAGCGCCGACACCGAGCGCAGGATCGCCGCCCACTGGAAATAATCGAGCGGGCCGCCGACGCGTTCATTGTCCGGCAGCAGCATGTGATATTTCACGTCAAGGATGCGCGCGGTGTTGTCGGCGCGCTCCATATAGACGCCGAGGCGGGAGAACCAGTACGCGTCGTTGCGCAGCATGGTGCGGTAGGCGGAGCCGTCGTAGCGCAGCGAGGATTCCTGCACCCAGCGCAGGAAGCGGGAGCATTCCTCGCGCGACGTCGGCCCGTTGCCATAACGCTTGAGCTCGAGCCAGGCGCCATTGATCGCGTCCCACATTTCCATCGTTAACGCGGTGCGTACGGCGCGCGCGTTCGAGCGTGCGTTCTCGAAGCATGAGCGAATGGAAGACGCGTTGGTGGTGGAAAAGGCGAGGAAGTCGGTGACGTTTTCCTCATTCGCCTCGTCATAGGTCTTGAAGAAAGCGGTTGCGCAACCGGCGGTGAGCACCGCGGATTCCCATTCGTTGCTGGCGCCGACATAGGCGAGCGGTAGCGCGGTCAGCCGCTGCGTCGCGTCGAGAATGCGCGCGAGATATTCGGCGCGCTCCACGTAGCGCGAAAGCCAATAAAGGTTGTCGGCGGTACGCGAGAGCATAAGCTATCCGTCCAACACCCAGGTGTCCTTGGTACCGCCGCCCTGACTGGAATTGACCACCAGCGAGCCTTCCTTGAGTGCGACCCGGGTCAAGCCCCCCGGCACGATGCGGATGCCGTCGCTGCCGCTGAGCACGAACGGGCGCAGGTCAACGTGGCGCGGCGCCACGCCTTGCTCGACGCAGGTCGGGCAGGTGGAAAGCGCCAGCGTCGGCTGCGCGATGAAATTCTTCGGCGCGGTCTTGAGCTTGGCGCGGAACTGCTCGATCGCAACCTTGCTGGCCGCAGGCCCGATCAGCATGCCGTAGCCGCCGGAGCCGTGCACTTCCTTGACCACCAGTTCGTGCAGATGATCCAGCACATAGGCGAGATGCTCCTCCTCGCGGCAGCGCCAAGTCGGCACGTTCTTAAGGAGCGGTTCCTCGTCGAGATAGAATTTCACGATCGCCGGCATAAAGCTGTAGACCGCCTTGTCGTCGGCGATGCCGGTGCCGACGGCGTTGGCGAGCGTCACGTTGCCGGCCTGGTAAGCCGACATCAGCCCGGCGACGCCGAGCGCCGAATCGGGGCGGAAAGTGAGCGGGTCGATGAAGTCGTCATCGATGCGCCGATAGATCACGTCGACCTGACGCGGCCCCTGGGTGGTGCGCATGTAGACGATTTCATCCTTGACGAAAAGATCGCGGCCTTCGACCAGTTCGACGCCGAGCTTGTCGGCCAGAAACGAGTGTTCGTAGTAAGCCGAGTTGTAGACGCCGGGCGTGAGCAGTACCACCGTCGGCTCCCGCCCGGTGGAGGCCGGCGCGACCGATTGCAAGGTGGCGAGCAACACGTCCGGATAATTGTCCACCGGCGCGATGCGGTGACGCGAGAATAATTCCGGGAACAGCCGCATCATGATCTCGCGGTTTTCCAACATGTAGGAGACGCCGGAGGGCGTGCGCGCGTTATCCTCGAGCACGTAGAAGGTGTCAGCATCCACGCGTACGATGTCGATGCCGGCGACGTGGATGTAGATGTCGTGCGGCACGCTCTGTCCGCTCATTTCGGGGCGGAACGCGGGATTGCGGAACACCAGATCGTCGGGCACCACGCCGGCGCGCAGGATTTCGCGCGCGCCGTAGACGTCGCGGATGAACATATTGAGCGCCTTGACGCGTTGGATAAGACCCTTTTCCAGGTTGCGCCATTCCAGGCCGGACATGATGCGCGGGATGACGTCGAACGGGATCAGCCGCTCCTGTGCGTCGGCTTCGCCGTAGACCGCGAAGGTGATGCCGATGCGGCGGAACAAGAGCTCGGCCTCGCGCCGGCGGTAGTCGAGTACATCGGCCGGCACCTCGCCGAGCCAGCGCGCGAGTTCGCCATAGGCCGGGCGCACGCCTCCATCGGCCAGCTTCATCTCGTCGAAGGCGGCAACCATCTCGGACCCCCAGCGGGCGAGTGTTGCGTTAACGCTCGCCGGCAGAATTTTGTGCCCTAACCTTCATGCAGCGCGGCCCGCGCCGGCCCCGTCAACCAAGCTGCAAGCATCAGGCCAAGAAAAACCAAGGAAAACCACGTATTTGCGCTAGCCGGGAAGGTCGGCTCCTGCCTAAATAATGGGCGAATGTGACCACTGTGGGAAGGCGGATGCAGTCGCACGCGTCCGCCGCAACTTGAGTGGCTGACGCGGCCACGCTAGGTGTTCGGCATGAGCGCAAGCAGCGAGATCGTCAGCGCGGCAGTCCTTGTCATCGGCGACGAGATCCTGTCTGGCCGCACCAAGGACAAAAACATCGGCTTCATCGCCGACTATCTTACCGCCATCGGAATCGACCTCAAGGAAGTGCGGGTGATCTCCGACGACGAGGCGGCGATCGTCGAGGCGGTCAATGCGTTGCGCGCGAAATACACCTACTTGTTCACCACCGGCGGCATCGGGCCGACGCATGACGACATCACCGCCGATTGCGTGGCCAGGGCATTCGGCGTGTCGATCGACATTCACCCGGAAGCGCTGGCGATCCTGAAGGAGCGCATGGCAAAGATCGGCGGCGAGCTCAACGAGGCGCGCCTGCGCATGGCGCGCATCCCGCACGGCGCCGCCTTGGTGAAGAACAAGGTTTCCGGCGCGCCCGGATTCCGGATCGAGAACGTGATCGTGATGGCGGGCGTGCCGGCGATCATGCAGGCGATGCTAGACGAGGCGGCGCCAAAACTGAGAACCGGCGCCAAGCTGATGTCGGAAACCATCCGCGCCGACGCCAAGGAAGGCGACGTCGGCACCGAACTCGGCGCTATCGCCAGGGAACATCCCGAGACCATCATCGGCAGTTATCCGTTTTTCGACGACAAGCTCGGGCCCAACACCAATATCGTGGTGCGCTCGCGCGATGCGCAAAAGCTCGCCGCCGCCAAAACCGCGGTGGAAGGCATGCTGACCAAGGTCAAAACGCAGCTCGCCGCAGGCGCGCGCTAGAGCCATGGCGAAAGCAAAACCTGAAGGCCCGCCGAGCCCGGAAAAAATATTCCCGGTGTCGTGGGATCAATTTCACCGCGATTCGCGGGCGCTAGCCTGGCGGCTGCATGAGGCGGGGCCGTTCGAAGCGGTGGTCGCCATCACCCGCGGCGGGATGGTTCCTGCGGCGATCGTGGCGCGCGAATTGAACGTGCGCATGATCGAAACGGTCTGCGTGGTCAGCTATCAGGACTACAAGAACCAGGGCGAACTCAAGGTGCTCAAAGGCGTCGCGCCCGAGGTGCTGGCGATGCGCAAGCAAGGCAAGGGCGTTCTGATCGTCGACGACCTGGTCTATACCGGCAAGACTGCACGCGTGGTGCGCGACCTTTTGCCTGCCGCGCATTTCGCCTCGGTCTATGCCAAGCCAATGGGGCGGCCGCTGGTCGACACATTCATCACCGAAGTGTCGCAGGACACCTGGATCTATTTCCCCTGGGATACGGCGTTGGCTTTTTCGCCGCCGATCCGCGAGGGCGGCGATTGAGGAACAAGAAACTAAGGGAGGATCACATGCTGACCCGGCGCACATTTATCGCGAGCGCCAGCGCTTTGTATCTCGCCGGCCCGGCGCGGGCGCAGTCTTATCCGACGCAGACGATCCGCATTATCTCCGGCTTTCCGCCGGGCGGCGGCATCGACATCTCGGCTCGCCTTATGGTCGATCCGCTCAAGGACGCACTCGGCCAGACGGTGATTGTCGAGACGCGCACCGGCGCGGCCGGGATGCTTGCCGCCAATACCGTCGCCAAGGCGGCGCCCGACGGCCACACGCTGCTGATGGCAACCTCAGGCGAGATCGCCATCGCCGAGCATCTCTACAAGGACAAGATGATGTACGACCCGCGCCGCGAACTCGCGCCGGTCGCGCTGGTCGGCGTGGTGCCCTGCGTGGTCGTGGTTGCGGATACGACGCCGGTGCACAATCCGAAGGAGCTGATCGCCTACGCCAAGGCCAATGCCGGCAAATTGTCGTTCTCCTCGTCCGGCGTCGGCAATCCGCAGCAGCTTGCCGGCGAACTGATGAACATGATGGCGGGCACCAACGTGCTACACGTGCCCTACCGTGGCGCAGCACCCGCGGTGGCGGACGTTGCGACCGGCGCCGTCACCATGACCTTCACCAGCCTCGCCGCGGCGCTGCCCCTCATCAAGGCCGGCAAGCTGCGCGCGGTGGCGGTCACCTCCAAAGATCGCATGCCGCAACTGCCGGACGTGGCGCCGCTGTCGGAAGGCGCGCGGGGTCTTGCCGGCTACGAACTGCTCAATTGGTTCGGCGTGTTTACGACCGGCGGCACGCCGCAGCCCATCGTCGATCGTCTCAACGGCATCATCGAGGCGGCGCTTAAAGATCCGGCGATTGCCGACAAGCTCATTCCGCAGGGCATCGTGCCGCGGCCGATGAATGCGGCGGAATACAAGAAGTTCGTCGCGGCAGAGACCGAAAAATTCGGCAAAATCGTCCAGCAGGCCAACATTAAACTGAGCAACTAGGACTGATTTTGGTGTAGTATCGCGCAACGCCCGGGAGATGACCCATGAACGTCAAGCCGAACACGCAAAACGCCAAGCCTCTTGACGACCTGCGCTCGCATCATCTCAAGCCAAATGAGATGGCTTGGGAAAAGCAGCGCTTCCCCGGCTGCGAGATCAAGCCGCTGCTGTTCGATCCCAAAAGCGGGCTCGCCACCATGCTGGTGCGCATGCAGCCGGGCGCGGTGTTGCCCGACCACGAGCACGTGCTGATCGAGCAGACTTACGTGCTGGAAGGCTCGCTGGTCGACAAAGAGGGACCAGACGCCGGCACCGAAGTCGGTCCCGGCGAATTCATCTGGCGCCCCGCCGGCAGCCGGCACGTCGCTTGGAGCCCGAAGGGCGGCTTGTTTCTCGCCATTTTCCAGATCCCCAACAAGTTCTTCGAGAAGGACGGCCACGTGGTCGACGCTTCCGGCAAGGACTGGGATCAGGCCTGGGGCCAGTTATTAGCGCATTGACGTAACGCGCCGCCGCGTGGGCTCACTCGCCGCGCGCCGGCGCGGTGAGAGACCACGCGCGGACGTGGCGGAATGGTAGACGCAAGGGACTTAAAATCCCTTGGGAGGTATCCCGTCCGGGTTCGAGTCCCGGCGTCCGCACCAATAGATTCAGTAGCTTAATACCCTACTAGGGTCTGTACCCAGATAATTCATTGAATAGTTTGGATGAACATGATTCACCGTACACGGAGGTGGATCATGCGATTTGATCTCAGCGATGAGGAATGGGCGTTGCTCGAACCGCTGCTGCCGAAG
>JBOHII010000341.1:0-3026 GCA_050725955.1 Pseudolabrys sp.
AGCCGGCGGTGATCGACCTCCAGAATATTGGCGCCGAGCGTGCCAAGCCGGGTCGCGATTGTGCCGAGCACGCCGGGCCGGTCCGGAATGGTCAAGCGGAACGAAACGATGCGGGTTTCGCGCTCGAGTTCGCGCACCATGATAGACGCCAATATGCGCGGATCGATATTGCCGCCGCACAAGATGAGCCCGACCTTTTTGTCGCGGAAGCGTTCCGGTCTGGCGAGCATGGCAGCAAGTCCCGCCGCGCCGGCACCCTCCGCCATGGTCTTCTGCAAGGTGAGATAGGCATTGGCCGCGCGCTCCAGATGCGCCTCGTCGACCAACATGATCTCCGAAACCAGTTCGCGGATCACCGGAAGCGTCAGCTTGCCGACATTCTTGACCGCGATGCCTTCGGCCAGCGTCGGCCCCCCGACCGGCCGGTTGTCGTTGTGCAGCGCATTCCACATCGAGGGATAAAGTGCGGCTTCGGCGCCAACGATTTCGATATCATGCTTTACCGCGCGCGCGGCGATGGCGTTGCCGGCGATCAAGCCGCCGCCGCCAATCGGGATCACCAGCAAATCGAGATCGGGAGCCTCCTCCAGCATTTCGAGCGCGATGGTGCCTTGGCCGGCGATGATGCGGGCGTCGTCGTACGGATGCACCAATATCAGCCCGCGTTCCGCCAGAATCCGTTCGCAGCGAGACTGCGATTCGGAAATGGTCTCACCTTCGAGCACGACTTCGGCGCCATGCGCTCGGGTGGCCGCCACCTTCACGAAGGGCGTAGTCACCGGCATGACGATGGTCGCGGGAATCTTCAGCCGCGCGGCGTGATAGGCGACCGACTGGGCGTGGTTGCCGGCAGACATGGCGATCACGCCTCGGCGCCGTTCGGCCTCGCTGAGCGAGGCGAGCTTGTTGAGCGCGCCACGATCCTTGAACGAATTGGTAACCTGCAGGTTTTCGTATTTCACGTAGACGCTGGCGCCAGTCAACGCCGAAAGCTTGGGCGCCGGCAACATGGGGGTGCGCAGCACCGCTCCCTGGATCAAGCGGCGGGCGGCTTCGATGTCGGCGATGGTGATGGCCACGCAAGGTCTCCGGCTAAGGCCTGCACCATGCCGCAAGCCCGTCCGCCGTTCCAGCCGGTCGGCAACCGCTACCCTCTTGCGGAACAGCGGTATATTCTCCATCTCGGCATCGTACGACCAAGCGGCGTCACGCGAAGGATCTACTGGAATGTCGATCGACATCAAACCGCACGCCTACGACCCGGCGGCGAACCCCGAACTGTTCGCCGGTGTGCTGTCGCGCCGGGTGCTGGCATTTATCATCGATTTCATCATCATAGCGGTGCCAGTGGTGCTGACTTCGATGTTCATCTTCGCCTTCGGCATCGTCACTTTGGGTCTCGGCTGGGCGCTCTATTGGTTGCTGACACCCGCCACGGTGATCTGGGTGCTCTGTTATTTCGGGGCCACCCTCGGCGGCCCGCATTCGGCCACCATCGGCATGCGGATCATGGATCTGGAAATGCGCACATGGTATGGCGCGCCCGGCTATTTCGTGCTCGGTGCGGTGCACGCCATCGCTTTCTGGTTCACGGTGTCGTTCTTCTCGCCGTTCGTCCTGCTGGTCGCCTTTTTCAATCAGCGCCGGAGGCTGCTGCACGACATCATGCTCGGCACGGTGATAATTAACAGTCCGGCGCGGACTGCCATGCGCGGTTACAGCGCCGGATAATGGGCTTTGACGGGACCCCGGCGGCGCGCGATGCTAGGGGTGAATCGCAAGCTATGACGGCGAGATGACGTGACCCAGCATTCCCGCGATACGCCGCAATTCTATCTGACTGCGCCCTCGCCCTGCCCCTATTTGCACGGCCAGGAGGAGCGCAAGGTTTTCACGCATCTCGTCGGCGAGCGCGCGGGCGAGCTCAACGACCTGCTCACGCATGGCGGCTTCCGCCGCAGCCAGTCGATCGCCTATCGGCCGGCCTGCGAGAGCTGCCGCGCCTGCGTCTCGGTGCGGGTGGTGGCGGCGGATTTTGCGCCTTCGCGCAACATGCGCCGCATTGCCGAGCGCAACGCCGACGTGATCGGCGACATGCACACGCCGGCGCCGACATCCGAGCAATATTCGGTGTTCCGCGCCTATCTCGACCCCCGCCAGCGCGACGGCGGCATGGCCGACATGACCGTGCTCGACTCCGCCATGATGATCGAGGACAGCCACGTCGATACCCGGCTGGTCGAATACCGGCGGCGCGGCCCAGACAGCGGCATCAACGGCCGCGGCAGCGGGCAATTGCTGGCGGTCGCGCTCACCGACGTGCTGAGCGACGGACTGTCGATGGTCTACTCGTTCTTCGACCCGGACGCCGGCGAGCGTTCGCTCGGCACCTTCATGATCCTCGACCATATCGAGCGCGCCCGGCAGCTGGGCCTGGCTTACGTCTACCTCGGCTATTGGGTGCCGGGCTCGCGCAAGATGGACTACAAAGGCCGTTTCCTGCCGCAGGAGCGGTTGATGTCGTCGGGCTGGACGCGGGTCGAAAAGTAGCGCGCTAGTTCAGCCCCGGGATCGCCACACCGAGGGTTTGCGCGATCAAGAACGTATTGAGCAGCAGCACCAGCACAGTCGCCACGATTGCCGCAATCTGCGTCACCCGGCCGTTGGCAAATCTGCCCATGATATCGGGCCGCCGGGTGAACATCAGCAGCGCGATCATCGGCAGCGGCAGCGCGATGCTGAGCACCACCTGGCTGATGACCAAGGCGTTGGTCGCATTGACGCCGAGCGCGACCACGACGAAGGCCGGCACCATCGTGACCAGCCGGCGCAGCCAGATCGGAATGCGGAAGCCGACAAAACCCTGCATGATCATCTGGCCGGCCATGGTGCCGACGGTGGAGCTCGAAATCCCGGAGGCGATGAGCGAGACCAGGAACACGGCGGCGGCTGCGGCGCCAAGCAGCGGTGTCAGCGTGTGATAGGCGGTCTCGATCTGGGCGACTTCGGCGTGGCCGGCGTGGAAC
>JBOHII010000342.1:0-7455 GCA_050725955.1 Pseudolabrys sp.
TGGCGGAGCCGCTCGGCGCCGTGCAGATGGGGCTCATCTACGTCAACCCGGAAGGACCGAACGGCAATCCCGATCCGGTTGCCGCTGCGAAAGACATCCGCGAGACGTTCTTCCGCATGGCGATGAACGACGAGGAGACCGTTGCGCTGATCGCGGGCGGTCACACTTTCGGCAAGACTCACGGCGCCGGCGACGTATCGCTGGTCGGCGCTGCGCCGGAATCCGCCGCGATCGAGGATCAGGGCCTCGGCTGGAAGAGCACGTACGAGACCGGCGTCGGCACTCACGCCATTACCGGTGGCCCGGAAGTCACCTGGACCCGGACACCGACCAAGTGGGACAACAATTTCTTCGAGACGCTGTTCGAAAACGAATGGGAACTGACGAAGAGCCCGGCCGGCGCGAAGCAGTGGGTGGCGAAGAGTGCGAAGGCCGACGTACCGGACGCGCACGACAAATCGAAGAAGCATTTGCCGACCATGCTCACCACCGACCTGTCGCTGCGGATGGACCCGGCCTACGAAAAGATATCGCGGCGCTTCTACACCAACCCGGATCAGTTCGCGGATGCGTTTGCCCGCGCCTGGTTCAAACTCACGCATCGCGACATGGGTCCGATTGCGCGTTATTTGGGTCCGCTGGTGCCGAAGGAAACGCTGCTCTGGCAGGACCCGATCCCGGCAGCAAATCATCCGCCTATCGACGACAAGGATGCCGCGGCGCTGAAGGCGAAAATCCTTGGCTCCGGCCTGACGGTGTCACAGCTCGTCGCGACCGCCTGGGCGTCGGCCTCGACGTTCCGCGGCTCCGACAAGCGCGGCGGCGCCAACGGCGCGCGCATCCGGCTTAGCCCCCAGAAGGACTGGGAGGTCAACCAGCCGGCCCAGCTCAAGTCGGTGCTATCGAAACTCGAAGCGATACAAAAAGAGTTCGGCAAGACAGTTTCGCTCGCCGACCTGATCGTGCTCGGCGGCAACGCCGCGGTCGAGAAGGCCGCAAGGGACGCCGGCGTCGACGTGAAGGTCCCCTTCACACCGGGACGCATGGACGCCTCGCAGCAACAGACCGACGCCGAGTCCTTCGCGCCGCTCGAGCCGCGAGCCGACGGCTTCCGCAACTACATCGGCGGCAAGCGGCAGTTCATGCAGCCCGAGGAGGCGTTGGTCGATCGGGCGCAACTGCTGAGGCTAACCGGCCCGGAGATGGCGGTGCTCGTCGGCGGTTTGCGCGTGCTCGGCGCGAACGCGGGCGGGTCCAAGCACGGCGTCCTCACCAAGCAGCCCGGCACGCTGAGCAACGACTTTTTCGTCAACCTGCTCGACATGGGCACGCAATGGCAGCCGGCCGGCGACAACGTGTACGAGGGACGCGACCGCAAGACGAATGCGGTCAAGTGGAGCGGCACGCGCGTCGACTTGATCTTCGGTTCGCACTCTCAATTGCGGGCATTTGCGGAAGTCTATGCGTCCGCGGACGCGAAGGAGAAATTCGCCAAGGACTTCGTGGCCGCCTGGAACAAGGTGATGAACGCCGATCGCTTCGACCTGCTTGCCTGATCGCGTCAATCTTGCCGGGTGAGGGGTCCGGATTTGAGTTAGGCACTGACCCCTCACCCGCCTCGCTCACTTCGTTCGCTCGGCACCCTCTCCCTCAAGGGGAGAGGGAAGAAAGAAGGTCGCTTGCAAGGCAGGCTACTGCCCGCCGTTCTCGACAGTGCCGCCCGCCGCCTTCAATGCGTCGGGCTGCGGCATGGCGATCACGTTGTAGCCGGAGTCGACAAAGTGCACCTCGCCGGTGACCCCGGTCGAGAGGTCCGACAGCAGATAAAGTCCCGCACCGCCCAGTTCCTCAAGCGTCACGCCGCGGCCGAGCGGGGAAAATTTCTGCTGGAACGCAAACATATAGCGCGCATCGGTAATGCCGGCGCCGGCGAGCGTGCGGATGGGGCCAGCCGAGATGGCATTGACGCGGATCTTCTGCGGCCCGAAATCGACCGCGAGGTAGCGCACCGAGGCTTCCAGGCCCGCTTTCGCCACGCCCATGACGTTGTAATTCGGCATGGCGCGCAACCCGCCATTATAGGTGAGCGTCACCATGGCGCCGCCGTCCGGCATTAGCGCGGCGGCGCGCACAGCCGCTTCCTTGAAGGCGTAGCAGGAGATGACCATGGTGCGGATGAAGTTCTCGCGCGTCGAGTCGGCGTAGCGGCCTTTCAGTTCATCTTTGTTGGAAAAGGCGATGGCGTGCACCAGGAAATCCATCGTGCCCCATTGCTTCTTGATGTCGCCGAATACCGCGTCGACCGATGCGATGTCTTCCACATCGCAAGGCATCAGGAAGGACGAGCCGGCCTGTTCGGCCAGCGGCTTGACGCGCTTTAACAGCGCGTCGCCCTGGTAGGTGAAGGCGAGTTGGGCGCCGTGCTGGTGAAGCATCTTGGCGATGCCCCAGGCGATCGAGTGGTCGTTGGCGACCCCCATCACCAGCCCGCGTTTTCCGTCCATCAATCCCGGCATTGCCTCACCTCAACGGTCGTTGCCCGCGAAAGCGGGTGATCCAGTAACCCCGGTCTCTGCAATAAGGCAAGACCGTGAATGCGAGAGCGGATACTCATGAATCGGGATCGAAGGGTTGCGGTTGATCAATGGCCGCTCTGCAAATTCGGGCATTCGCCGGCCGCGAGTTGCATGTCCGCCGAGTCAACGGCTACTTACGGCGTTAATTCATGCTCATGCCGCCGGCAGCCATGAAGGTCGGAAGCGCCTGCGGAAAAACGATGACGACCACGCCGTAGAGCATGAGCACAATGCCCGCCGCCTTTGCAATCCGATCTCCGGCGGTCAACGCCTTCTCGGCAAAGACCAGCAAGGTGACCAAAGCCATGGCCGCAATGTTCATGATGCCGAGCGGAAACAGGATGAGAAACAAAAGCCAACAGCAGCCGAGGCAAAAAAACCCGTGCTCAATTCCCATCCGCACCGCGCCCATGTTTCCGTCGCGCCAAGAGGTGAGGATGAAAGCGATCGGCGTGCGGCATTTGGCGAGGCACAGGTCCTTGAGTGATGAGAGCTGATAGGCGCCGGCGAGGATGAGCACGAGTCCGCCAATGCGCGCGGCGGTCGCACCCGAGATATTCGCCGCCGCGGCTATCGCTTCGGCGCCGACGGCGCCGGCATAGGCGAGTATTCCGGACACTCCCCAGACAAGCATGTAGGCGGCAACAAACACCCAAGTCGACACGAAGCTCTCGCCACGCGTCCGCTTTCCCGCCTGCACCCGATGGAATGTCAGGATCATCGGCGCTGCGGTCGGGAACATCATCGCTACCATCATGATCACCCACACGGCCAGGAACAGCGGCGCCCGCATGCCCATCGTGGGCGTGTTCATCACCATGCCCATTCCCGTGTCCATGCTCATTTGTTGCCAGACGAGCATGGCCCACGCCGCCGCAATCGCGATCAGCAGGGCAAGGATGATGCTTCGCTGCAGCACCAGCGAGCGGGTTCCTGCGTCAGCCATGCATGCGCTCCAGGCTGTTGCGAGAATCTGTGATCGGCGGACGAGTTACGGACCCGACCAGCTGATCGCGGCGTAATGGCCGTTGCGGCCGGAATTATCCCAGCGCATGCCGTGGTCGCTGAATGTGCTGCCTTGCGCCCCGACGGCGAAAAACAGCTTGTCGGGGTTGACCGGGTGACCAGTCGCGGCCCACATCGCGCCGTCCTGGCGCATGGTCGGCAGCGGCTCGATCGCCATTTTCAGGACGCCGGGAATTTCTGCCGAGCGCTTATTGCCGTCGATCTTGTATTTGATTGGAACCTTCTTGGCCCCAAGGTTGGTGGCGATCAGGGGCGCGAGGATCGCCATTGGGCCGCCGACCGCACCGGTGAAGATTCCGCCCAGCGCTTCGGATTGCTTGTCGTCAGCGCGTTCGTCGATATACGCGGCAGCGGTCCAGTTGCCTTCCCCCATCGGGCCGGGCGTGTGCGCGACAACCACGACGTTGAGTCCATCGAGGCGCACGTCGCCATAATTGCCGGTCTCGATATGGAAGGCCAGCGGAACGTCGCACACACCTTGTGTCGGCTTCGAGACGAGCGGCGGCTTGGTCGATATCAAGCAAGGGCAAACAACGTTGCAGTTACAGTTCTCGAAATAGTCTCCCGATAGACGCCACACAGTTGCCATTGTCGCCTCCCCTTCGAGTGCTCCGGCGGCGCGGTTAATTGCTTTGATGAAATCGTGCCACCACAAGCACTCATTGTGATTAGCCGAGGAATTGTACCCGATTAAGCCGCACCGCGAAAGGAGACCGATTCCAACACGACGGTCGCGTTTGTCGGTCCAATGAGTGCCGCGATTTCCGCATCAGGTCTTAAGCGAAGATCGGGGCAAAATCGTAAATCTTAGAGCTGGCTGTAACAGCTAGGCATCGAGCCGCTTGAACACCACCGAGGCATTGGTGCCGCCAAAGCCGAAGGAATTCGACAGCACGGCGCCGAGTGTGACGTTGTCCTGGCGGGCACGCAGGATCGGCATATCGGAAAAGGCCGGATCGAGGTTCTCGATATTGGCGCTCTCGCAGATGAAGCCGTTCTGCATCATCAGCAGCGAGTAGATCGCTTCCTGCACGCCGGTGGCGCCAAGCGAGTGGCCGGTGAGCGACTTGGTGGCGGAAATCGGCGGACACTTGGCGCCGAATACGTCGCGGATCGCCTCGATCTCCTTGATGTCGCCGATCGGCGTCGAGGTGGCGTGCGGATTGATGTAGTCGATGGGCGCCTTGCAGGTCTCCACCGCCATCTTCATGCAGCGCGCAGCACCCTCGCCCGAGGGCGCCACCATATCGTAGCCGTCGGAGGTCGCGCCATAGCCGGCAACTTCGGCATAAATCTTGGCGCCGCGCGCCTTTGCGTGCTCGAGTTCCTCGAGCACCAGGACGCCGGCGCCGCCGGCGATGACGAAGCCGTCACGGTCCTTGTCATAGGCACGCGAGGCCTTGCTCGGTCTGTCGTTGTAGCCGGACGACATGGCGCCCATGGCGTCGAACAGCATGGACAGCGTCCAGTCCAGCTCCTCGCAGCCCCCGGCGAAGATCATGTCCTGCTTGCCCCACTGGATCAGCTCGGCGGCGTTGCCGATGCAATGGTTGGAGGTCGCGCAGGCCGACGAGATCGAATAACTCACGCCCTTGATTTTGAACCATGTCGCCAGCGTCGCCGATGCCGTCGACGACATCGCCTTGGGCACGGCAAAAGGACCGATGCGTTTGGGGCCTTTGCTGCGCGCGGTGTCGGCGGCTTCGATCAGCGTGCGCGTCGAGGGACCGCCGGAGCCCATCACGATGCCGGTGCGCTCGTTGGAGATATCCTTTTCCTCGACCGCGGAATCGCGGATCGCCTGTTCCATGGCGACATGGTTCCAGGCGGCGCCGCCGCCAAGGAAGCGCATGGCACGGCGGTCGACCGCTTCCGCCGGATCGAGCGAAGGCGCGCCGTGCACCTGGCAGCGAAATCCGAGCTCGGCGTATTTATCGGCGCGCACGATGCCGGATTTGGCTTCGCGCAGGCTGGCCAATACTTCCTGTGTGTTATTGCCGATGGATGAGACAATGCCCATCCCGGTGACGACCACCCGTCTCATATCCGCAAATCCTCATTCGCGCGGCGAATTGCCGATGATTGCGTCATGTGCGTCTGCCTAACTTGATGGTCCACACTTGGGTCGCCCCCGGCAACCGCACAAGACCGTGGATTGCACTCAAACGCCGCTCGGCTGCAGCGCTTCGTCCTGCTTGAACAGGCCGACCTTCAGGTCAAAGGCCTTGTAGATGACGTTGCCGTCCGCCGACAGCCAGCCGTCGGCAATGCCGAGCACCAGCTTCGAGCGCATCACCCGCTTGAAATCGACGCCGTAGACGACCTTCTTCACCGTCGGCAATACCTGCCCGGAAAACTTCAGCTCGCCCAAGCCGAGCGCGCGGCCCTTGCCGGACGCACCCAACCAACCGAGGAAAAAACCGACCAGTTGCCACAGCGCGTCAAGGCCAAGACAGCCCGGCATCACCGGATCGCCCTTGAAGTGGCAGAGGAAAAACCAGAGGTCCGGCTTCACGTCGAGCTCGGCCCGGATCATGCCCTTGCCGTGTTCGCCACCCTGCTCTGCGATTTCGGAAATGCGGTCGAACATCAGCATCGGCGGCAACGGCAATTGGGGGTTGCCCGGCCCGAACAACTCGCCCCGCCCGCAGGCGAGCAGGTCTTCGTACTCGAAGTTGTGACGCTTGGTGTCCATAAGCGCGATATCCCCGCTCGGCGGGCTTGATGGCTGGATTCCCATGCGCGGATTCGTAACACACCGGGGCCATGGGGCAAAGATGGCGGAAACCCGTTGGGCTGCGGCGATTCGGCTCGCGAAAATGCCGCGATAAGGCGATATATACCTCAATTGCCGGCCAGTTGCGTCAAAGCCGTCAAATGCGTATATGTTTCAAGTGAAACAGGTTTTTACCGGCCGCCGCCGGTGAATTACTTGCAACCATTTTGGGCGTCACAATGAGTCTACCGCGTAGTCCAGGGTTCCCCTCCGTCGCGCCCGCCGTCCTTGAGCCGGCGACCGACCGGTCGCTGCTCACCGGCTGCCCCTGGCATGACGTGAAATCCATGCTGCGGCAGGTCAGCCTGCGCCCGACCCGTCAGCGCATGGCGCTCGGCTGGCTGTTGTTCGGCAAGGGCGACCGCCACCTGACCGCCGAAATGCTGTACGAGGAAGCAAGCCGCGCCAAGGTTCCGGTGTCGCTCGCCACCATCTACAACCCGCTGCACCAGTTCACCGAGGTCGGCCTGCTGCGCCAGGTGGCGGTTGAGGGCTCGAAGGCCTACTTCGATACCAATACCTCGACGCACCATCATTTCTTCATCGAGGACGCCGAACAACTGGTCGACATCCCCGGCACCGACGTCGTAGTCGGAAAGACGCCGGTGCCGCCGGAAGGCTTCGAGATCGCCCGCGTCGATGTGGTGGTCAGGCTGCGGCGCAAGGCCAAATAACCCATCAAGCCCGCGCCTGCCGGCAAGGCCCCGCCGCGCGAAGCCTTTGTTTTTTGGCTTGCACGACCCGCCGGCGAGATCGGCGAAGGCACGACGGTGAAAATATTTTTGCAACGCCGTGGTGAACGAGGGCGTTGCGCGAATAGCCGGTCTTGACCAGAATTTATATCCGTCACCGGCGAGCATCTGGTGGCGATAATCCGCGCCATGCTGGACGGCGGTTTGCTATTCGATCTTCTCGTTCGGATAGGCGCCCCAGAGGCGGTCCTGCTTGATCCAGCCGTCGAAATTCTTGCCGGATAACTCGCACCAGGCGCCGTTGCAGGATTTGAGCTGGCCGAGCACGCCCGATTGCAGGCGGGCGGTCTCCGCCGAACCGGCATTCGGGCTCTTGTAGAGCGGC
>JBOHII010000343.1:0-5405 GCA_050725955.1 Pseudolabrys sp.
GGCGCGCCGCGGCCGGCAATTCCCTGGTATGACTGGCTGTTCGCGGCCACGAGCATTGTCATCGGCGCGTGTATTGCCGTCCGCTTCCCGACACTCTCGGAAGATATGACGGCACGGCCGGTCTACGGGCTGGTTATTGCTTTCGTAACCGTCCCGCTGGTGCTGGAGGCGCTGCGCCGCACCGTCGGCATGGCGCTTACAATCATCGTCGTCGTTTTTCTCGTCTATGCGCCGTTGAGCCAATATGTGCCGGGTGCACTGGCGGGGCTGCCGGTCAGCGTTCCGCAGCTCGCATTCTATCTGGTCTGGGATCCCGGCAGCATGCTTGGGCTGCCCGTCATGGTGGCCTCGACCATCGTCATCGCCTTCGTGTTCTTCGGCGCCTTGCTGTTCGCCTCTGGCGGCTCGGCGTTCTTCACCGATATTGCGCTTACATTGATGGGCGGCTATCGCGGCGGCTCGGCCAAGATCGCGGTCACCGCCTCCTGCCTGTTCGGCATGATCTCGGGCAGTGCGGTGAGCAACGTCGCCTCTGTTGGCGTCATCACCATCCCGCTGATGCGGCGCGGCGGCTATCCGGCGGAGGTCGCCGCCGCGATCGAAGCGGTGGCCTCGACCGGCGGCCAGTTGATGCCGCCGGTGATGGGCGCCGCCGCTTTCCTGATGGCCGAATTCCTGCAGGTGCCCTACCGCGACGTGGCGATCGCGGCCGCGCTGCCGGCGCTGCTCTATTATTACGCGCTGTTCATTCAGGCCGACCTCTTGGCCGCCAAAAGCGGGCTGACCAGCATCGAGGGCCCCGACATTCCGCCGCTCGCCCAGGTGCTCAAGCAGGGCTGGCATTTCCTGCTGCCGTTCGGAATGCTGATCTTCGCGCTGTTCTGGCTCAACTGGCAGCCAGAAAAATCAGCGCTCGCCGCCGCCGCCGTGCTGGTGGTCACCGGCACCACGCTCGGCTACGGCGACAAGCGGCTCAAGCTGCGCGACGTGGTCGATGCCCTGCACACGACCGGCATCGCGGCGCTCGATCTGTTGATGATTACCGCCGCCGCCGGTTTCATCATTGGCGTGCTCAACATCACCGGCTTGAGTTTCTCGCTCACGCTGCTGCTGGTGCAGGTCGGCTCGCACAGCCTGTTGCTGCTGCTGGTCCTGGCCGCGATTGTTTCGATCATTCTCGGCATGGGCATGCCGACGGTCGGCGTCTATGTGCTGCTGGCCGCGCTGGTGGCGCCGGCGATGGTCAAGATCGGGCTTTCGCCGATGGCCTCGCATATGTTCGTGCTGTATTTCGGCATGATGTCGATGATCACGCCGCCGGTGGCGCTTGCCGCATACGCGGCCGCCTCGCTCGCCAATACCGACCCGATGAAGACCGGCTGGATCGCGGTGCGCTTCGGCTGGATTGCCTTCATCATTCCTTTCCTGTTCATCCGCGCGCCGTCGCTGCTGCTGGAAGGAACGGTGGTCTCGGTGGTCACTTCATTCATCACCGCGCTCGCCGGCGTCTGGCTGATTTGCGCGGCCTTTGCCGGCTACGCCGTGCGGCCGCTGTCGATGCCGATGCGGATCGGCTTCGGCATTGCCGGACTGTTGCTGTTCATCCCGGCCGAGACCGTCCAGCACGGCGAATGGACCGATATTATCGGCCTGTTGCTCGGCGGCATCCTGCTTGGGCGCGAAATCATGGCCACGCGCTTGCGCCGGCAGACAGCGTAAACATCGCTAGCGGCGTGGCATAATTGCGCATGATTCGCGCAATGAACGCGGTGGCCCGGCTTGCCGGCTTGCTGGTCGCGATGGCGGCCGCGCCGGTTCACGCCGAGCTCACATTGTGCAACCGCACCAGCTATCGCCTTGACGCGGCGATCGGGCTGGAAAAGCGCGCGAATGTTGCGACTCGCGGCTGGTTCCGCATCGATCCCGGCCAATGCCGCAAGATCGTCGACGGCGCGCTCGACGCCGACATGATCTATGTGCACGCGCGCACGCCTTCGGTGTATGGCAGCGCGCCGATGCCGGAAGCCGGACACGCCGAGTTGTGCATCCGCGACGACAATTTCGACATCGCCAATGCGCGCGGCTGTCCGCTGAGCCAGCAGGCGCGTTTCACTGCCGCGCGTCCATCCGATACGCCGAACGGACCGACGGTCAATCTCGCCGAAGAAGCCGACTACGACGACGCGCAGGCGCGGCTTGCCGGTATCCAGCGCCTGCTGGCGATCGCCGGCTACGAGGCCTATCCGATCGACGGCGTTGCCGGGGTCAAAACGCAAGCCGCGCTGACCAAGTTCATGAACGACCACGAGCTACCGGCCGACAGCGCAAGCAAGCCGGAATTTTTCGACGCTTTGCTCGCGGCCGCCGCCAATCCGGAAGGCGCCGGCTTTTCCTGGTGCAACGACACCAAATACACCGTGATGGCCTCGCTCGGCGTGGTCGAGATGGGCCAGATCGTCACCCGCGGCTGGTATCGGGTGGCGGCCGGGCGATGCCTGCGGCCGGACCTGCGCGGCGATCCGCACCGGCTCTACAGCTATGGCGAGGCGGTCGACGCCGAGGGCCATACGATCAGACGCGGCGAATCGCCGCTCGCCTGGGGCGGCACGGTCGCGCTATGCACGCGCGACGGCAAATTCGAACTCGCCGACCACAAGGATTGCGCGACGCGCGGGCTCAATACTGCGGGCTTTGCCGTACTCGATATCGGCGCCCAGCCGTCAACGGTGGTGCATTTCAAGGCTCCTTAACCGGCGAAATTGCGCAAACCCCCGGCAAATCGGGCAACTTTGCGATCTGGCCAATCCTATCCGTTCGAATTCTCGATTGATCAAGGTGTTAGCACCCCGATCCATCGGTGATGCGTTCCAAATGAGAAAAGTCGATTGTCGCGCAGCAACGGCGCGGCACCGGGTCAGGCAGCGCGCGCGGTCCGGCGAGGTTGACATCCGCGCGGGCAGCGGAATAGTCGCCAGAGAATGAGATTTTAAGCTTGGAACTATCGGACAGAAGCATGAGCATGCGGCTCGAAACGTCGGCGACGACGCAAGAAGGAACTGCCGGATCGGTTGCCCGATTGCCGATGCCGGCCGGCGTGCTGCCTCCGCGCGTGTCCTGGCCCTATACGGCCGCAGTCGTCGGCTATCATCTTGTGGCGTTACTGGCGTTCATGCCCTGGTTCTTCAGTTGGACGGGTGTGATCCTGTTCATCGTCGGCGACTACGTGTTTGGCGTGCTCGGCGTCAACGTGTGCTATCATCGGCTGCTGGCCCATCGCGGTTTCAAAACGCCGAAATGGTTCGAGTATGTGCTGGCGACACTGGCGATCTGCTGCGTGCAGGACACGCCCGCGCGCTGGGTTGCCGTGCACCGCCGGCATCATCAGCACGCCGACGAGCAGCCCGATCCCCACAGCCCGCTGGTTAATTTCCTCTGGGGCCATCTCGGCTGGCTTCTGGTGGACAATCGCGAACTGAGCCGGCTCGGCATCTACGACCGCTACGCCAAGGATATTCTTCGTGACCCGTTCTACCACTGGGTCGAACGGCACTATCGGCAGAGCTGGCTGATCCTGGCGTCGTGGCTGCTGTTCTACGGCGGTGGATTTTTGGCAGTATGGGCCACTGGAGGCACGCTGCAGGAGAGTGTTCAGTTCGGCGCCAGTCTTTTGGTGTGGGGCGTTTTCGTGCGCACCGTCGTTGTCTGGCATCAGACCTGGGCGGTGAATTCGATCACTCACCTGTGGGGCTATCGGAACTACGAGACCGACGAGGCAAGCCGCAACAACGTGTTCGTCGGCATCTTGAGCAACGGCGAAGGCTGGCACAACAACCACCATGCCGATCCGCGCGCGGCGAAGCACGGTCATCTCTGGTGGGAGTTCGACTCGACTTTCCTGACGATCCGCCTATTCGCCGCCCTCGGCCTTGCCAGCGACGTCATCATGCCGCGCCAGAGCGCGCTGGCGCCTCGTAGCCTCGTGACGCGCCACGGCAGCGACATTCCGGACGCTTGATTCAGCCGACGACCGGTCCCTTGCGTTCGAGCACCAGCCGATAGAGCGTGATTGCGCCGCCGACATAAGCGTTCAGGCACAGCGTGAGATGACGCACGTAGTCGCTCACCATCTCGGGCCCGACCAGCGCAGCGAGATCGGCCTCCTGGCTCCGCAGATTTCTTATCCATGCGCGCAGCGTATACACGTAGTCGTGCGGCTTTCCTTCAAGATGCACGAGGTTGAACCAGGGTTCGCTTGCGAGCAGCATCTCGCTGGCGTGCGGCAGGTTGCCCTCCAGCCAGAAGCCGTCGATGCCGCTAGCGGAAATGTGACGCGCTTCGCTGCCAAGCTCGATGTTGGCCCAGCCGTTGACCTGGATCGAAGCGCGCCCGCCGACTCGCAGCGTGCGAGCGCAGAATTCGAAGAACAGCCGGTAGGCCTCGATCCGCGCCGCGCGATCCGCGGTCTTGCCGGCGAAGTGCTCCATCGCGCCGATGCTGACGATTGCGTCGAACGGGCGGTTGGTCTGGTAGTCCTGCCAGGTCGAAACCTCGGTCGCGAAGTTCGCGGGCGCGTAGCTGCGCACGTATCGGGCCTGGTTGTCGGCAGGCGTCAGGCCGACATAGTCGAGGTCCGGCCTGCGCGCGATCAGCCGCTTGATCAGGCTGCCCCAGCCGAACCCGACCTCAAGCACACGCTGCGCGCGATCCGCGCCCGACATATCGATATGCCAGTCGAGCTTGCGAAGCTGCGCCGCCTCGAGCGTGTCACGATTGGCCGGCTCGTTCCAGATTCCAGCCGAATAGGCGAGGCTTGACCCAAGAAACCCCTCGTAGAGACGCGGCTCGCGGTCGTAGTGCGCCTGAATCGAAGCCTTCGATGCGCCCAGATTGGGAATCGGCGCTTTCGGTGTCCCGAGAATTGGGTCAGTCACACGGATATCAGCCATCACGGATCCTGGAAATTAGGATTTTCGCGAGTGTACCCAAAAATACGAGCGGCTTATACCCTTCCTGCTCTCCGCGCGGCGGGGAAAGGGAAGAAAAAGCAGTACCGCCCTCGCCTCCCGGCTTTGCCTTCGCTACAAAGCCGCGCATGAATGCCCCCACCGCAACCCGCGCCGCGCCGCGCGCCTTCACCCATGTCGAGACCTGGGTGTTCGACCTCGACAACACACTTTATCCGCATCACCTCAATCTCTGGCAGCAGGTGGACGAGCGCATCCGCAGTTTCATAGCCGATTTTCTCAACGTGCCGCCGGATGAAGCTTACCGGTTGCAGAAGGATTATTACCGCCGCTACGGCACCAGCATGCGCGGGCTGATGACCGAGCACGGTATGAAGCCGGACGATTTCCTCGACTTCGTGCACCGGATCGACCATTCGCCGCTCGAACCCAACCCGGCAC
>JBOHII010000344.1:0-15910 GCA_050725955.1 Pseudolabrys sp.
CCCGCTCGTGCGCAGATGCAAATGCGCGACGTGCGCATGTGCTCGACGCAAACCGAAAACCTCGCCGACGAGCGTATTGCCGCCTGCACCGCGATGCTCAGCTATGGCGGCCTGCACGGCAAGCCGGAGGGTCTTGCTTACGCTCTGCGCGGCCTCGCCTATCTCGACCGCGGCGATATCGCGCATGCGATCAGCGACCTCGATCAGGCGATCGCGATCGCCCCGGATTTCGCGCCCGCCTACCAGAACCGCGGCAATGCCTGGTACGCGCGCGGCAATTATGGCCAGGCCATCGCCGACTACGACGAGACCATCAAGCTCGACCCCAATTCGGCCTCGCCCTACGTGAACCGTGCCACCGTGCGGCGCGACCTCGGCTACACCGAAGGCGCGCTGCAAGACTATGAAAAAGCCATGAGTCTGAGTCCCAACCGCGCCAGCCCCTATAGCGGGCGCGGGCAGATTTATCTGCGCCAGAAGGACTACGCGCGCGCCATCGCCGATTTCGACCACGCGCTGCAGCTGGCGCCGAACGCGGACAACTACATGCTGCGGGCGCAGGCATATGAAGGCGGCGGCGATGCCGACCGCGCGCTGCGCGATTATCAGGAAGCCGCAAAGCTGGACCCGAAAAAGGTCTCGGCCTTCACCGCGCAGGGCGCCATCTGGCGCAAGAAGGGCAATCTCGACAAGGCGCTGGCCGCGTACGACCACGCCGTACTGGCCGACCAGAACCAGCCGACCTCCTATAGCCTGCGCGCCGAGGTCTATGCCGCCAAGGGCGACCGCAAACGCGCCATGTCGGACATCAGCCGCGCCCTCAAATTCGCCTGGGACATCAGGTTCCTCAAAGTGCGCGGCGAGCTGCGCCTCGACGACGGCGATATCAACGGCGTGCTGCACGACGCCGACGCCATGCTCAAGCTCGATGCCGACAATTCCTACGCCATGGCGCTGCGCGGCGCCGCCTTCGCCCGCCGCAAAGATTACGGTCATGCATTGGCCGAATTCGACAAGGCGCTCAAGGCCGACGGTAACAATGCGCTGGCCTATGGCGAGCGCGGCCAAGTGTATCTGGCAAAGAACGACGTCGACCGCGCGCTGCCCGATCTCAACCGTGCCATCGAATTGGGCACCATCAGTCCGGCGCCCTATCGGGCGCGCGCCGCGATTTTGAAAAACAAGGGCGACACCGGCGGCGCCATCGCCGATCTCGGCCAGGC
Organism: Pseudolabrys sp.; assembly: GCA_050725955.1. GTDB lineage: Bacteria > Pseudomonadota > Alphaproteobacteria > Rhizobiales > Xanthobacteraceae > Pseudolabrys. The sequence continues at coordinate 1,224 of JBOHII010000344.1, forward strand.
GATCCAGCGCGATCCGCGGCCGGCCGAGCTTTATTTCGAACGCGCTGCCCTCCGCAAGGCCAAAGGCGAAACCGCCCAGGTGCTGGCCGATTTAAATGAAGGCCTGGACCGGAATCCGGGCAATGTCGGCGCGCACATGACGCGCGCGCAGCTCAGGCAAGGCAAGGGCGACGCGGCCGGCGCCATCGCCGACTACGATGTCGCGCTCAAGCGCGATCCGAAAAATACCGTTGTGCTGAACGCCCGCGCCGCGCTGCTGATCCAGACCAAAAGCTACGCCAAGGCGATCGACGATCTCGACCGCCTCATCCGCCTGCAGCCGAAGAATGCCCGTGCGCATTATCAGCGCGGGCAGGCGCACGAGCAAGCCGATCAATTGGACAAGGCCATCGCCGACTACACGCTCGCGCTGATTCATGACAGCAGCATGAACGGTGCGCATGAGGCGCTCACGCGGGCGGTTGCGGTCGACCACCGTCGCAAGGAAATCGCCGCCGAGCGAGAGCGGCAGCTCAGTCTCACCGCAAAATCAACCGGCACGCCGGCCGCTGCGACCGAGGACGCCGGCATGCCGCCGCAGGGCGCATCGCCGCAGGACCCGGCAAAGCAAGCCGCGCTACCGACGGCGACCGACAAGTCGATCCCCATCCCGCTCGAGGCAAGAAAGCAAATCGCGGAAGCACCGGTCGTCTTACCGCCGGTCCGGCCACTTGAGACGACCGCTGCGCGTGACCGCACATTGACCGCGGGTCACGACAAACAATTCGGCAACCCGATCCGGGCCGCCGGTCGGCAAGGGCTGCAGCGCGGTTTCATCCGCAGCGCCGAGCCGCGCCGTCGCTATATCTACGAAACCACCACGCAGCCTCCGCGCAGGCTCCGTATCGGCGAAAAGCCGCGACGTAAGAAGCAGACGTCGGTGTGGCGCCGCGACCCGCACTTCTCTGAAATCTGGATCGAGCGGCGCTAAGCCCTGGCCCTGAACCCTATCGCAAGCAGATAAAGCTCCGCGGAATCGGCGCGGCTCGCCGCCGGCTTCACATGCTTCACGCTCGCGAAGTCGCGTTTGAGCGCGGCGAGCAGCGCTGATTCGGTGCCGCCTTGCAGCACTTTGGCGAGGAAGGCGCCGCCCGGCGCCAGCACCTCGCGGGCAAATTCATTGGCCGCTTCCACCAGTGCCATGATCTTGAGGTGATCGGTCTTGGCGTGCCCCGTGGCGTTCGCCGCCATGTCGGATAGCACTACGTCGGCCGGTCCACCGAGCATGGCTTTCAGTTTTTCCGGCGCCGACGGTTCGAGAAAGTCGAGCTGCGCGAAATCAACGCCGCCGACCAATTCCATCGGCAAAATATCGATGGCGACGACGCGGCCCTGTTGCGGGGCGCCGGCGCGCTTGGCCGCCACCTGGCTCCAGCCGCCGGGCGCGGCGCCGAGATCGATCACGCGCGCGCCTTTCTTGAGAAAGCGCGCCTTGTCGTCGATCTCCATGAGCTTGAACGCGGCGCGCGAACGAAAGCCCTCGCGCTTGGCGCGCGCGACGTAAGGATCGTTGAGTTGGCGCTCGAGCCACAGGTTGGACGACTGCTTGCGGCGCTTGCTGGTCTTGACCCGGACCTTCAGGGCGCGCGGCGCGCCTGCCTTGCCGCGCCCCGTCACGAAATCGCCGGCTGATGGCCGCCGCTCCACACGCCGTCCTCGCGCATCATCTGTACCAGCATGCCTTCGCGTAGGCCGCGGTCGGCGACGCGCAGGCGCGGGCACGGGAACGCGCGGCGGATCGCTTCCAGAATGGCGCAGCCGGCGAGCACCAGGTCGGCGCGTTCGGCGCCAATGCAGGGGCTGGCGACGCGCTCCTGGTAGCTCATGGCCAGGAGCCGTTCGATCACCATGCTGATTTCCAGTTCGCTCATCCAGCAGCCATCGACGCGGTTGCGGTCGTAGCGTTTGAGATTGAGATGCACGCCGGCAATGGTCGTCACCGTGCCGGATGTACCGAGCATGTGGATGCCACCCAAGGCCTCGCCGCCGTGTTCGCGCGCGAACGGCGCGATCAGCGCCGCCACCTCGCTCACCATCGCCTCGTAGATTTCAGGCGTGACGGTAATGCCGCCATGGCGCTCGGCCAACGTCACCACGCCGTGCGGCAGCGAGATCCAGCCGCGGATCTGTGGCAGCGGCGGCCCGCCGCGACTCTTCTGCGAGCGGTTGAGCCGTACCAACTCTGAGGAGCCGCCACCGATATCGAACAGCACGGCGCCGTCGGCCTGCGGATCGAGCAACGTCGTGCAACCGGTCGCGGCGAGCCTCGCCTCGGTCTCGCGGTCGATCACCTCAAGCTCGAGGCCAACCTCCTGCGCGACGCGGGCGCGAAACTCTTCCCCGTTCTCCGCCGAGCGGCACGCCTCGGTCGCGATCAGGCGGGCGCGGGTGACGCCCTTGTTCTTCATCTTGTTGCGGCACACCGTAAGCGCGTCGATGGCGCGCTCGATTGCCGCTTCGCTCAAGCGCCGGGAACTGGAGACGCCTTCGCCGAGCCGGATAATGCGGGAGAACGCATCCACCACGCGGAAGCCGTCGCCGGTCGGACGCGCCACCAGCAGGCGGCAGTTATTGGTGCCGAGATCGAGCGCGGCATAGCTCGGGCCGCCGCGATCGCTGCCCAAGTTGCCGTCGAGCCGTCCAGGCGACCGCCGACCCCACCGGGCCCGCCTTGGCGGTACCCGATCCAAAGCGGGGTCGAGGCCGGGGGTATTCCTGGCCTCGCCGCTCATATGTCTAAGCCTTCCTGCCGCCCCCCGAGCCGAATGCCGACCCGCCGTGGTTGCGGCAATGGTTCCCTCGATCGCGAAAAGTCTAACAGCGCCCGTGGCCCGCGCAACCCTCATGCCTGAAAGCAATTCTTGTGCAGGCGGCCAGCCTGCTTTATCTCGTCCCTATGGACGACAGAACCGCAGAAACGGCCCTTTCGCTGACCAAATTCGGCATTGGCCAGCCAGTCCGCCGCAAAGAAGACCCGAAGCTGGTGCGCGGCGACGGCCGCTACACAGACGACGTCAACCGGCCGGGTCAGGCCTATGCCGTGATCGTTCGCAGCCGGGATGCCCATGGCCTCATCCGCGGCATCGACACGACCGCCGCCAAGGCGATGCCGGGAGTGCTCGCGGTCTATACCGCGGCCGACCTGACCGGCTACGGCGGGCTCAAATGCAACTTGCCGCTCAAGAGCCGTGATGGTTCGCCGATCCGCTACACGCCACGGCCGGCGCTTTCCGGCGACAAAGTCCGCTTTGTCGGCGATCCGGTCGCCTGCGTGATCGCGGAGACGACCGCGCAAGCCAAGGATGCCGCCGAGGCAGTCGCACTCGACATCGAACCGCTGCCCGCAGTAGTGGCCGCGCGCGCGGCGGTAAAACCGGGCGCGCCGCGCCTCTGGGACGACGTGCCGGGCAATATTGCGCTCGACTATCATTACGGCGATGCGGACAAGGTCGCCGAGGCTTTCGCCCAGGCGGCGTATGTCGTGCGCCTGCCGTTGATCAATCAGCGCCTGGTGGTGAACACGATCGAGCCGCGTTCGGCCATCGGCGAATTCGACGCCAAGGATGAAAAGTGGACGCTGCATTCGTGCAGCCAAGGCGTCATCGGTCTCAAGACGGCGCTGCGCGAAATCCTCAACGCGCCGGCCGACAAGGTCCGCGTCGTCACCGGCAATGTTGGCGGCTCGTTCGGGATGAAAGCGGCGACCTATCCGGAATATGTCTGCATTCTGCACGGCGCCCGCGCGCTCGGACGCCCGGTAAAGTGGACCGACGAGCGCTCAACCAGTTTCGTGTCCGACCATCACGGCCGCGATTACGACATGACCGTCGAAGTTGCTTTCGACAAAGACGGATTGATCCAGGCCATCCGGCTATCGGGCTACGGCAATCTGGGCGGCTATTGCGCGGCGTTCGGTCCGCTGTTGCCGACGCTGAATGTGACGAAGAACATCGTCAGCATGTACCGTACGCCGCTGCTCGAGGTCGCGACGCAATGCGTGTTCACCAACACCACGCTGGTATCGGCCTATCGCGGCGCCGGGCGGCCGGAAGGCTCGTTCAGCATGGAGCGCACGATGGATTTCGCCGCCGCCGAACTCGGCATCGACCGGTTCGAGCTGCGCCGGCGCAATTTCATCAAGGCGCGCGAGATGCCTTTCAAGGCAGCCTCGGGGGTGACGTACGACTGCGGCGACTTTCCCGGCCTGTTCAAGGACGCGCTCGAACGCGCCGACGTCAAAGGCTTCAAGCAGCGCAAGCGCGAGAGCAAGCGCGCCGGCAAATTACGCGGGCTCGGCGTTGCCTGTTATGTCGAAACCACCGCGGCGATGACCGTCGAACAGGCCGCCATCCGGTTCAATGCCGATGGCACGGTAACGATCGTCACCGGCACGCTCGATTATGGGCAAGGCCACGCTTCGGCGTTCGCGCAGGTCCTGACCGAAAAGCTCGGCATCCCGTTCGACCGCATTCGTCTGCTGCAAGGCGATAGCGACGAGCTTGTCGCCGGCGGCGGCACCGGTGGTTCGCGCAGTGCCATGCTGAGTGGGACGGCAATCGCGCAAGCCTCCGACAAGGTGATCGAGAACGGCAAGCAGATCGCGGCGCATGTGCTCGAAGCGTCGGCCGGCGACATCGAATTCAAGAGCGGGCGCTTCGTCATCGCCGGCACGGATCGCGCCATCGACATCATGGCGCTGGCGGAACGCCTGCGCGGCGGCACGACCCTGCCGGAGGGTATGCCGGCTACGCTCGATGTGACGCATGTCACCGAACAAATCCCCGGCACCTACCCGAATGGCGTTCATATCGTCGAAGTGGAAATCGATCCGGGCACCGGTCTGACGCGCACGGTGAAATACACGGCGGTCAACGATTTCGGAACCGTGATCAATCCAATGCTGGTGGAGGGCCAGATCCAGGGCGGCGTGGTGCAGGGCCTGGGCCAGGTGCTCTTGGAGGGCGCGGTTTACGATGCCGACGGGCAGTTGGTCACGGGCTCTTACATGGACTACGCGATGCCGCACGCGCACGACGCGCCGATGATCGAGGTGGCCAACCGCCCGGTACCGACCAAAACCAATCCGATCGGCGCCAAGGGCTGCGGCGAGGCCGGAACCTCGGGGGGGCTGCCGGCGGTCGCCAACGCGGTGATCGACGCACTGTCCGAATACGGCATCCGGCATCTGGAAATGCCGATGACGCCTGCGCGCATCTGGCAGGCTATCCATGGAGCCCAACGCGCGGCCAAATAATTCCCTGCGCGGCTTTCTTAAAATAAATCTACAAAGATTTTATTCCTTCTATATCCGGATCGTCGGATAGAGAAGTATAAATATCTGGGGCGACTCGATCATGGTCGGGCCGCATGCGCCTTTTTCGTCCCGTCGAAATCGCGGTCAAGGAAATTCCGTGGATCGTCAGCCGGCCTTTGGCGGGCTTTCGCAATCCAGCGGCGGTCGAGTTTTGCGATAACTTGATGGCGAACGGTTACCAAGCGGATTCGCTGCTGATTGTCCTTCCCAAGCACAAGCTTATTTACATCGCGGTGCCAAAAGCGGCCTCGACACGAATCCGAAAAACCTTGGCAACAGTCGAAGGCCGACATTCGCGTTCGTTGAAACCGAGCCGCCGCTCGATGTATCGCGGACCCTATGGGCCACGCAACCTCACGATCGATTCGTTTTTCCGGCTGGCGAGCAGTCCCGACACGCTGCGATTTTCCTTCGTCCGCAACCCCTACGCGCGCGCCGTGTCATGTTGGGCCGACAAATTCGCAGACAAGCCGCTCGTTCCCGGAGACTCTTTTATCGATGCCTATCTGGCGATGCGGCAAGAAATTGACACTAGCCTGCCCGCCGGGCCGGAGCGCACGTTGTCTTTTTCCGATTTTACCGTCTTCGCCGCCGCTACCGCCAACTCCCGCCACGATATTCATCTGCAGTCGCAGGACGATATTATAAGCATGCCGGGCATTAAGCTTGACCTGATCGGCAAAGTAGAGAATTTCTGCGCGGATTTCGCCGGCGTGCTCGATTTCCTAAATGCCGGGGACGATATTTGCCGCGAGGCGGCCGTCACGATAAACGAATCCCACCACGACGACTGGCCGCTGCATTACACGCCCGAATTGACTGACCGCATCTATCATACCTATCGGCGCGACTTCGACCGCTTCGGCTACGCGCGCTCCATCGAGTAAATCGCATCTGCCCGGCGTAACGAACGCGAAACGGGGCAGCCGTCGCCAGCGGTCCTGCGGCATTTTGTTTGGCGGCGATCAGGCCGGCCCCGGCAATTTCACGTTCTTCAGCGGCAGGCTCCGCACGCGCGTGCCGGTCGCCGCGAACACCGCATTGGTGACCGCCGGCGCCGTGGCCGCCGTGCCAGGCTCGCCAATGCCGCCCCATTTCGTGCCGCCGGAGAGCGCGAGATAGACCTCGATCTTCGGCGCGTCAGCCAATCGTACCATTTCGTAGCTGTCGAAGTTACTCTGCTCAACGCGGCCGTCCTTGATGGTGAGGTCGCCGTAAAGCACCGCCGAGAGCCCGTAGATCACCCCGCTCTGGATCTGCGCTTCTACAATGCTCGGGTTGACCACATGGCCGCAATCGACCGCGGCGACCACGCGGTCGACGCGCACTTCACCTTGATGCGAAACCGTCACCTCGGCGACCTGACCGATGATGGTGCCGTAGCACTCATGGACCGCGATGCCACGGCCCCGGCCGGCGGGAAGCGGTTTGCCCCAATCGCCCTTCTCCGCGATCTTGTCGAGCACGCCGAGGAAATCGGGCCGATGCGCGAGCAGCGCGCGGCGGAACTTGTACGGGTCCTGCCCCGCCGCGTGTGCCAACTCGTCGATATAGCTTTCCATAAAGAAGGCATTTTGCGACGAGCCGACCGAGCGCCAGAACCCCACAGGTATGTGCGTGTCTTTGAGCATGCAGCCGACCCGCACATTTGGAATTTTGTAGTTGGTATTGGCGATGCCCTCGATTGCTTGCGGCTCAACGCCATTGGCCGCGGCGCTGGGGTTGCCGCTCGAGCGCTGGATCGAGCCGACGGCAATACGGGCATCGAAGACAACGGGCATCCCGTCGGAACCGAGCGCCGCTCGCAATTTCACCGCCGCCTGTGGCCGGTAGCGGTCGTGCGTCATATCCTCTTCGCGAGTCCACATCAGCTTGACCGGCTTGCCGACCTGCTTGGCGACCAGGATCGACTGGCGCATTTCGTCATTGTTCCCGCGCCGCCCGAAGCCGCCGCCGAGGAAGCAATTGTGGATCGTGATCTGCTCGGGCTTGAGGCCGGAGGTGGCGGCCGCGAGCCGCAGCGCGCCCATGGGGTTTTGCGTCCCGACCCAAATTTCGAGCTGCTTGCCGTCGAACCGCGCCGTCGCATTGAGCGGTTCCATCTGCGCATGTGCGGCATACGGCGCTTCGTAGAGCGCCTCAATGACCTTGCCGCCCAAATTTACCGACTTGGCGAAGACATCATCCACATTGCCGTCATTGCGGGCGCTGACCATCGGGCCATCGAGCGTATCGCGATAGAGCTTGGCAAACTGGGCGCTGTCGGTCTTGCCGGCGGCGCCCGTTTCCCACACTGGTTTGAGCAATGCGAGTGCTTCCTTGGCGCGCCAATAACGGTCGGCCACAACCGCCACGGCGTCTGCGAGCTTGACCACTTGTTGGACGCCGCGTCGGCCTTTGATCGGGCTTTCGTCGACGCTCTTGAGCTTTCCGCCCGCCACCGGGCAGGCGTTGATCGCCGCATAGACCATGCCCGGAATTTGCGTATCGATCGCGAATTTGGCCGACCCGTTGATCTTGAGCGGGGTGTCGAGCCGCGGCAGCGATTTTCCGATCAGCTTGAACTTGTCGGGCGTTCGGATCGCCGGTTCCTTTTCAAGCTTGATCTTTGCTGCATCGGCGGCAAGCGCACCGAAATCGACGCTGCGGCCCGATGCCGTGTGCACGACCTTGTTATTGGACGCCTCGCATTCCCCCTCCGCCACCTTCCAGCGTTGCGCCGCCGCCGCAATCAGCCGCACACGCGCACTGGCGCCGGCCTGCAGCAGCATCCGCCACGACGTGCGCACGCCGCGGCTGCCGGCGGTGACCATGTCGCCATAGACTCTGTTTTCGCGCAGGTTGCGCGTGGGCGAGGCATATTCGACCTTCACTTTCGACCAGTCGCATTCGAGTTCTTCCGCCACGATCATCGGCAGCGCCGTGATGGCGCCCTGCCCCATCTCATTGTGCGGAGAGCGGATCAGAATGCCGCCGTCGGGATCGATTACCAGGAACGCATTGATTTCGTTGGGCGTCGCAGTCTCCGGGCTATACGGCTGCGCGGCGATGCTGGCGGCGTCGGCAAAACTCGGCAGGGCGACGCTGATGGCCAAGCCGCCGGCAGCCGAGACCGAGGCGACGACAAACTGCCGGCGGGTGAGCGATGTGATCTGATTCATATTTTTCTCCCGCTCACGTCTTCATCATGGCCGCGGCGCGATGGATCGCGCGGCGAATGCGAACATAGGTTCCGCAGCGGCAGATATTGCTGAGATTGGCGTCGATGTCGGCGTCGCTCGGCTGCGGATGCTCCTTCAGAAAGGCCACCGCCACCATGATCTGTCCGGACTGGCAATAGCCGCATTGCGGCACATCCTCGGCCAGCCAGGCCCGCTGCACCGGGTGCTTGCTGTCGGACGACAGGCCTTCAATCGTGGTGACAGACTTGCCGGCAGCGTCGCCAACCTGCATGCCGCAGGAGCGCACAGCCTCGCCGTCCACATGCACGGTGCATGCGCCGCATTGCGCGATGCCGCAGCCGAATTTCGTGCCGGTCAATCCGATTTCGTCGCGCAGGACCCAGAGCAGCGGAGTCTCGGGCTCGATATCGAGCCGGTGCAGCGTTCCGTTGACGGTGATGGAGATCATGGCGATTCCCGCGGCGCCTTGTTCGCGTGCGGCAGGAGGTCGGCGCCCGAAAAACCGCACCCGCCGGATAGTCGTTAACCTAGCACTAACACCGAACGCCGGCCGGCTCTTTCACGGTTGCTTGTATTTACGCGATTTTGTCGGACCGCCCCCGCCTTGAGCACATGGCCAACCCACTGGAAATGCACTGGATTGATCGCGTCGGGCGGGCCATAGTCCGCCCCCAGCCGGGAACCTCCATGTCATGAGCGAGGCGAGTGAACTGCTGGGCGTAAAGCCCGCGCCGCATCTGCGCGTTGTCGGCGCGGTGAGTGCGGCGCATTTCGTCTCGCACTATTACATTCTGCTGCTGGCGCCGCTGTTGCCCTTCGTGCGCGCCGACTATGGCGTAAGTTATACCGAGATCGGACTGGCCTTTGCCGCCTTCAACGGCGTATCGGCCGCGCTGCAAACGCCAGCCGGTTTTCTGGTCGACAGGCTGGGCGCGCGTATCCTGCTGATCGGCGGTCTGGTGATCGGTGCCAGTGCATTCCTGGTCGCGGGCCTGGTCGATTCGTTCTGGGCGCTGGTGGCGATGTTCGCCCTCGCCGGCGTCGGCAACACCGTCTATCACCCGGCCGACTATGCGCTGTTGTCGCATCACGTTCCGGCCGACCGCATTGGCCAGGTCTTCTCGGTGCACACCTTCGCCGGCATGCTTGGATCGGCGGCGGCGCCGGCGAGCCTTCTGATGATGCAAAGCCAGTGGGGCTGGCGCGGCGCCTTTGTCGGCGCGGCTGTTCTCGGCTTCGCGGTGGCGGCCCTGCTGCTGGCGGTGCGCGACGGCGCCGAAGCAACGACAAGCTCGCCACCGCGCGGCGCTGGGGGCGCGAGCACGGTCGGATGGCGACTTTTGCTGTCGCCACCGATTCTGCTCAATTTGGTTTTCTTCGCCTTGCTTGCGATGATGAACGGCGGCATATTCAATTATTCCGTTGTCGCGCTCGGCGCGCTTTACGGCACCCCGGTATCCACGGCCAATGCTGCGCTCTCCGGCAACCTGCTGCTGTCGGCAATCGGCGTGCTGATCGGCGGCGTGCTGATCGGCCACACGACGCGCCATGGATCGGTAGCGACCCTGGGCCTCGCCGGCATGGCCCTGTTCATCGCACTGGTGGCGCAAATCGATCTCGGTACGCTGGCGTTGGTTGCAGCCATGTCGGCAGCCGGCCTCTGCTCGGGCGTAATCATGCCGTCACGCGACATGATTGTGCGCGCAGTCACCCCGCCGGGGTCGTTCGGCAAGGTCTTCGGCTTTGTCACTACCGGCTTCAATATCGGCGGCATAATTTCGCCGCTGGCTTTCGGCGCCATCATGGACCACGGCAGCCCGCGCCTGGTTTTCTTGCTGGTGGCGGCGTTCAGCCTGATTGCCATCGTGACAGTGGCGACACGGCCGCGCCGAACGGCCTGACCTTGTGCCCGGCCACTACGCCGGCGCCGGACTTGTCAAAACGGCCGAATTGTCCCATGTCAGGGGCCGCCGGCTTCAACGGCGGACCGTTTCGATTCATCCGGCCCACGTTCGTTGGGGAATAGTTCAACGGTAGAACATCGGACTCTGACTCCGAGAATCTAGGTTCGAATCCTAGTTCCCCAGCCAAAATCATCGACCTTGCGGCGCATGCCGAGCGAGCGGATTGGCGGTGTCAAGGTCCGTTGGCGGAAATGCGTTCACGTGAAGTCTTCGGTCGCGCTTCGTCGCCCGGACCCGGCGGCAAGAGACCGCCGCCATCGGCAAACTCAGGCTCCCATCGCGCCAGATAATCGGCCGACGGCAAATCGACGAAAAAGATGGTGCCGCCGCCCGGTGCATCGTCGAAACCGATTTGCCCGCGCATGTGCATGACGATTTCGCGCACGATGTGCAGCCCCAGGCCGGTACCGCTTTTTTGCCGGCCGTTCGCGATTTTGGCCTGCGTGAATTTTTCGAAAACGCGCGGTTTGAAGTTGGCTGGAATACCGGGCCCGTAGTCGCGCACGGCGATATGAACATTGTCGCCGCGGCTTTCGATCGAGACGACAACTTCCGCGCCAACCGGCGAAAATTTGAGCGCGTTCGAGAGCAAATTGGTGATGATCTGAACGAAACGATCGGGGTCCACCTCAACATCGAAAGCCTCTGTCGCGGCGTCCAGCCGAAGGCGCACGCTATACCCATCGGCAAATCCGCGATTGGCCTCTATGGCCTGCTCGACCAGCGAACGTGCGGAACAACGTTGCAGGCGAAAGTCCATTTGTCCGGACTCGAGTTTCTTGATGTCGAGAATGTCGTTGACCAACCGGACGAGCCGCAAACAGTTCGTGTGTGCGATCGCTATGAGATGCGTCGCCGGCGCCGGCAGGATGCCGGCCGCACCGCCGATCATGAGACCGAGCGAACCGGCGATCGAGGTCATTGGCGTGCGCAGCTCGTGACTCACCGTGGCGATGAATTCGTCGTGCAATCGCTCAAGCCGTTTGCGTTCGCTGATATCGACAATGGCGCAGAGCACCATGACCTTGCCGCCGATCCGCAATGGATTGAGCCCGATTTCGAACGGGAAATCAGCACCGTCCTTGCGCCGCCCCAAAAATTCGCGGCCGGTTCCGAAATGGCGGGCATCGGGTCGCTTGATAAATTGCGCTCGGTGGCCGGCGTGCTTGCGGCGCAATTCCTGGGGCAGCAAAATCTCTACCGGCCGCCCGAGCAATTCATCCCGCCTGTAGCCGAACAACCGTTCGACTTCCCGATTGACCAGTACGATGACACCACCGCGGTCGACGATCACCAGTCCATTGGGAAAAGCTTCTATGGCAAGCCGGAAACTCTCCGGCGCCAACGTACTGCGGTCGGCGGCCGCACCGCCAGGCATTTCGAATTATCCCGTTGACCCGGACCGTCTAGATTCGGTTTTCGATGCCGCCGCGAAACATTTTTTCGGTCTCGGCATGATCATTACGATAGCCCGCCGCCGGCGCGCGTAGCCGATCGAGCACGAACAACCGGATAGCCGAAGAGAGATTGCTCTGCTGGCGGGACTTGTCGATTTCGGCAACTATATTCGACAATGTCACACGCTGGCCGTGCGCAATGTCTTTCAGCCCGCGCCAGAACGCATCCTCAAGGCTGACGCTGGTCTTGTGGCCGCCGAAATGGATGGAGCGTTTGACAATAGCTGACTTCATGAGCGTTTCCCTTTACGCGACTTCATGTGCGTTTCCCTTTGCAAGGCAATGCACCCAATTGATAAGAGGCTTTTGCCGCATCAATTCGTGGGCACTTGCTGAGTTGACGTTCGACGCCATCGCGCAAACGCACTTTACAGATCATGGTACCGCGCGATCGCCGCTTCGGCGGCAATCCAGTACGAGCAATTCCGCGCAGAATTTTTGTGGCAAACGATTCACGCGATGACGCATTCGGATGTTGCAATATATGCCATCAAAATTTGCGTCGCGCTGTTCAAAGTTGCACAGTGTGAAACTTGCAATCGGTAACATAGCAGTGAATCACAACAGCATAGTGTAGTATTGCACCGCTGAGTAGGAAGTGAATACCTCCTACAAAATGTTCCGTTTACTGCACCTCTGTTTTTTTATAAGGCACTTCGGTTTCATGCTAGCCGTGCAGAATCAGGTTCAGCAAAGAATTGTGCACTTCGATTTGGCACGCGGAACTGGCCGCACGCTGGGTGAGTTCGTTTCTTTGCCGCCGCTCGGCGCACCGGTAACAACGCACCGTATTTTATCGCGCCGGCGCGGCATTTTTTTGATTGCCGAAAATGCGGCGCACTTCACCCATCGTTTACGCCAACCTGTTGTATTTGCGTCAAAGACATAGTCGACAATCTCAGATCGGGGGAACGCATGAACGCCTATCGGCTTCTTCACGTCGAAGACGAGCCCGACATCCGCGAGGTCGTCGAGATGTCGCTCGCGCTCGATCCGGGCATTTCGTTGAAGAGTTGCAGCTGTGGCGCGGACGCGCTGATCGCCGCCGCCGACTGGGGTCCGGACGTTATCCTGATGGACGTGATGATGCCGGTGATGGACGGAGCGGAAACGCTTTCGCATTTGCAGGAAAGCGAACGCACGGCCAAAATTCCCGTCGTGTTCATGACCGCGCGCGCTCAGCCGCGCGAGGTTGAACATTTTCTTTCGCTCGGCGCCGCCGGCGTGATTCCTAAGCCGTTCGATCCTATGACGCTGGCCACAACCGTGCGTGCCTACTTGCCCGGCGAGCCCTAAGCCCGCCGATCGATGTCGGGCCGGCGACTTGCGCTAACCGCGATTGGAAACGTCGGCGTCCGTGTACACTTTCGAAAAGCCGCATCAAGGCGGTATTCGGTCCGTGCCAGGGTCCGTGCCATACATCCGGGTCGTTTTCGCCCAACGAAAACAACAGGATTGATTGACCGCGAATGGGCGCCAGACAAGACCGGGCTAGGCAGCGGTGCGAATGTGGATCATTCTAAGCGCGTGCGGCTCAAGCACAATTCATAACCGGGATAGGGGGACGCCGTGGCTCAAACAATTGAGGGATTCGTCGGCACCGCATTGGACGATGCGAAAATATCGCCGCTACATGTCAAGGTGATCGCGCTCATTGCGGCCGGTTACTTTTTCGACGTCATCGATCTGATCGTGCTCGGGGCGCTGATCCCGGACATGATCCAATCCAAATTCGCCACCGGCGCCGAGGCCGCCTGGATCGGCAGCGCCACGGTGTTCGGCATGTTCATCGGCGGCATCGGCCAAGGCGAATTCAGCGACCGCTGGGGCCGCAAGACGGTCTACCAGTTCAACCTGCTGATCTTCGGTGTATTCACCATCCTCGGCGCGCTGGCCCCGACAGTCATGTGGCTGGTGGCAGCGCGCTTCGTCGCCGGGCTTGGACTCGGCGGCGAGCAGCCACTCGCCTTCGCCTATGCCGGTGAATATTCGCCCAAGGCCATCCGCGGCCGCATTCTGGCGACCGTGCATTTCATCGGCGGCGCCTGCGTGTGGCCGATCTCGACGCTGTTCACGCTCTACTTCCGCGAGTCGATCGGCTGGCGCGGCGTATGGATCGTGATCGGCATTGGCGCGCTCATCGTCTGGGTGCTGCGCTTCGTGTTGCCGGAATCGCCACGCTATCTGGCGACGCACGGCCGCGGCAAGGAAGCTCTCGAGGTCCTCGACAAATTGGGAATTGCCGGGCCGAAAGAGGCGCTGTTGACCGACGCCGCCAGCAACACCAAGAGCGACCCGTTCGCGCTCGTGTTCTCGCGGTTCCCGGTACGCGTGGTCGCCGGCATGATCTGCTTCTCGGCGTTCTTCGGCGTCGCCATCGGCTTGGGCAACTGGCTGCCCAACATGATGCATGACCGTGGTTTCACCATCACGAAGTCGCTGACCTTCATCCTGGGCCTGAATCTTGCGGTGCCGTGCGCAAGCATCTTCATGATGTACGCGCTCGACAAATACGGACGGAAGATAACTTCGGTCATCGCGTTCATCGGCGCGGGCATCATGGCGATCGTCTTTGCAAACGCCGGGAGCCCGACGCAGTTGCTGATCGCCGGCTTTATCATGGTGTTCTTTATTCAGGTGTCGGGCAATTCGATGCAGATTTTTGCTTCGGAGGTGTTCCCGACTAATGCACGGGCATCCGGCTTCGGCTGGGCTGCGGGCGTGGGACGGC